>JAXHSX010000099.1:0-4252 GCA_034190625.1 Chloroflexota bacterium | reverse complement strand
CTAAACCGGCATGGTACGTAACTTCGTAGCTTATGAATATTTCTATTTAATTTCTCGAGTGCTTCTAAATGTGAATACCAAGATAAAGCAGGATTTACTTTAGCGAAACATAAAGGAATAAATGACTAAAAAATGCCTTCAGGATAGCTGGTTTGAATCGAGACACCTGGTCAAGCTCTTACAAAGCACTCAGTTGAACTCGCTCATCGCTATCTCTATCCCTTGAACGAGGAAGCAATCAATGGCTTCGGCTACCCTAGCGACAGCAAGCTTGATTACACTTTCCTCATTTGAGGCAAAATTACTGAGCACATAATTGACTATATTATCTTCATTATTGCGAGGGTTACCTTCTATTTGAGGTCGTCCAATGCCCACTCTAATCCGAGGAAAATCGCCACTTCCTAAAGCAGCAATTATGGATTTCATCCCTTTGTGCCCGCCTGAACCGCCGCTGGAACGTAAACGAATCTTACCCAAAGGCAAATCAAGGTCATCACAAATCACAAGAAGGTCGCTCAGGACAATATCATACTTGCGCACCAGACACCCCACAGCTTTACCACTGAGATTAACAAAGGTAATAGGCTTAGCCAGCAGTATCTTCTCGCCAGCTATTCCTCCAATGCTTATCCTGGACTGGCACTGTTTTCGCTCAAGTTTGACGGAGTGAACTTTGGCAAAATAACTCAGACAGCGGAAGCCAACATTGTGCCGATTATGGGCATAATCTTGGCCAGGATTGCCCAAACCAACGATAAGCTTTATTGCTGCCTCGTTTCTATTAATCTCTTCAATCCTTACAGCATTTTTTTATAGCCTAATTTATTATGCTATTATAAACTCTAGTACATACATTTTAGCAGGATTACGAAACATGTGGACGTGATGGAGGAGACGATAACTCAATTAAAGCAGCGAATTATAGCTAATTTGAGCAGGCTCTTACCCTAGGAGCCTGTCTGACTAATGCGAAATCAGCCGATTTCTGAAGCTGGTGCATGGTCTTCCCGTAGCTTCTTCAAAGCTACAGGACATATTACTCGGACAGACTCCTAGATAACAATGAATCTATGTACAGATAGGTCACAAGCTCTTGTTTAAAAGAAAGAGTTTCGTTTATGAGTCGTCAAGGATGATGGCTATTTGGGATAAGCTAGTAGAGACAATTCCTTACCTCTTCCAGCCATGAGTTAAGTTCCGTATAGAAAGCCAGCGATTTCTCATCGAATGACGGGCTAATAAGCTTTGCCTCAAAGGGATGGTATATCTCCTCATCAAAAAGTTTTACTGCAAGCAAGGTATCCCTAATACCATCCCATTCCTTATTAACGGGCAGCCCGAGTTTTTCCAAAGCTAGATCTACGGTGGCATCAACCAAAACAAGCTTCCCATCTATATCAACTTTACAGGCAAGATGATAGTTTGTAGGTAGAGCTTCTGCCAATTTCTTTAAATTGGGTGGATAATCAATTTCAAGCTCATCCCATCTGAAGGGATAGACTGCATACAGAACTGAAATCCCAAGCCTTTCATACATATTGTATAGGAGGAAATGCTTTGGTGTGCACGAGCCACTGTTAAACCTGAATATATTGATATAGTTTTCAGGATCAATAAGCTCAGGAATTACTGCATAGGGTATATCTCTTATACCTTCGTAAATGCCTATTCGAGCATCTTTCAGGTTCTTGCCTTTAGTCCATTCCTTGAACTTTTGGTCGACAATCTCAGCCATGGTTATTGATAGATTGATCTTCAGCTAATTTAACCGTTATATCAAACCAAGCTTAGCACGTGCGCCATTTTTGGCAACTTTCCGAGTTAAGTCTCCTTTAATTATAGCCTCTTCATAGAGATTGTTGCTAACGCTTTTATTCATTAGAAGCTAGGAGACCGACTAAGAAACCGACGACATCCTGTAACAATTTCTCTTTGTGTTCGAGTCGACGTAGCTCCTTAGCCTTCACAAAGTTGGAACGGAATGCTGAGCGAATGGTGGGCCATTGTGGACTCGAACCACAGACCCCAGTCTTATCAGGACTGTGCTCTAACCAACTGAGCTAATGGCCCTTTAAGGTTAACGCCATATTCTAAACGAAAGTCGGGAGAATCATCAAGTTTTGCCCTGTTTTTCTTGCCACAAGCGACTTATCGTCTGTCTGATGACATCATAGCTGAAGCCACGGTAGGCAAGGAAATTAGACAGCTTCCGCTGGAAATTGGGATACTCCGGGTCAGCAAACATGTGTATTCGACGACGACCAAGCCTATAAGCATTCTCTTCATCATCTATATTCTCGGTCACTTGCTCAATAGTCTCTTGACTCACCTTTTTCTCTTTTAACTCCTGGGCTATCATCCTCTTACTCTTCGGATTAGAAGAAAGGCGATTATCCCGCCAGAATTGAGCAAAGGCGAGGTCATCAATTAAGCTTTGCTCTTTAAGCCTAGCGATAGTCTCTTCTAAAACCTCGGTGCTAAAACCACGCCCACGGAGATGCTGTTTTAGTTCTGCCTCGCTGCGCGCACGATAAGTCAGGTAGCGATAAGCGGCATCAAGACAACGCTGAAGGGCAGTAGCATTTACCGTTTTTTGGATTTCAGTCACCGGGCACAACTGTCTCTATATCCATATGAATGGCTGGAAGAGATGCTGAAGTCCGTATTTCATGCTCTATTTGCGCTGCAACGTCAGAATGTTGCTTTAAATATTCTTTAGCATTCTCTCTGCCCTGACCTAGCTTTACCTCTCCATAAGCAAAGAAAGCTCCAGCCTTTTTTATTATTCCTGCTGCCACTCCCAAGTCAACCAAATCTCCCTCTTTGCTTATACCTTGACCAAACATAATGTCAAAGACGGCGCTGCGAAAAGGAGGAGCTACCTTATTTTTAACTACCTTAGCCTTTACTCTATTGCCAATTATCTCTGCACCTTGCTTAATGGACTCACTTCTTCTTAAATCTATTCTTACTGAGCTATAGAATTTAAGCGCTCTTCCACCAGGAGTTACCTCAGGATTGCCAAAAACGATGCCTACTTTCTCACGAAGCTGGTTAATAAAAATTACTGCCGTTCTAGACCGGCCGATTGTAGCAGTCAATTTTCTCAAAGCCTGCGACATTAATCTCGCCTGCAAGCCAACGTGAGTATCACCCATCTCGCCCTCTATCTCCGCCTTAGGAACTAAGGCTGCCACACTATCAATGACTATCACATCTATACCACCGCTTCTCACTAAAGTCTCGGTGATTTCCAGCGCCTGCTCACCGAAGTCAGGTTGAGAAATGTATAAATCGTCTACGTTGATCCCACAATTAGTCGCATAGACAGTATCAAGAGCATGTTCAGCATCAATGTAAGCAGCAATGCCACCAAGTCTCTGAGCCTCAGCAATTATATGCTGGGCAAGTGTAGTTTTTCCTGAAGCCTCGGAGCCAAATATTTCGGTAACCCTTCCTCGAGGTATACCCCCTATTCCCAAAGCCAGATCCAAGCTCAGTGACCCTGTAGGTATAGTCTCCTCAGATGTCCTGACGGAGGTCTGACCCAACTTCATGATCGAGCCTTTGCCAAATTGCTTCTCGACCTGCGCAATAGCCAGCTCTACTGCTTTCTCCTTTTCTGTTGCCACTGTTTTATATTATATCAAAGAAACCTAATCAATAGAACGAATTTTAAAAAGCATTTGAACGCTTTATAACTTTTTGTAATTCGTATATCAGCCAGCAAGAGCAGATAATAAGATTGCATCCAAACCAGCGACCAGTGCAGAGCCAAGTTTTAAAATCGGTGGAAGGGCTTCAGTCCATGGCTCTAGACATGCTTATCATGTCTCTAGAAAGAGAACTAATAAACTCGGTCAATATGCTCATTAAAAAAAGAATCGTTTCTTTCTAGCACCATCAGGGAAAGTCCAGGGGACTTCTTATACTACCGCGACAATGAAGAAATAGAATTATTATCGATGACTTACGAATTTGCCACCAGCATGGGATATTTAGCTCTTACTTTTCTACTCTACCTGATGATTCACTAGTGTAATCATAAAGTCGACTATTTTTCATTCATTGTGGTCAAGACGATAAGGTCCTGGCGATACTTCTAAAATTACAAAACAGTCTGCAATCTGGGGTGCCCCCATTTTTAGTACCACCTATAATGAGAGACTTCTTGCTTTCTCCCATGGTTGTATAGCCTGTTCCTCCTTATGCCTTTCGTAGTATCTTCTGGCAAACTCCGCCGGTGTCA
>JAXHSX010000098.1:0-2669 GCA_034190625.1 Chloroflexota bacterium | reverse complement strand
TCTCCTTGAACTTCTCGTTAGCCCATGTTTCATTTCCCTGATTGCGGTCCGGATGATATTTCATAGCCAGCTTTCTATAAGCCTTTTTAATTTCTTCGTCCGGGGCATTTCTGGGTACACCCAAAATTCCGTAGTAATCCTTAGCCATCGCTACTCTTACACCTAATTTCTAAGCTCTAAACAAGTTATAGTTAACCGTATAATCGCGTATAAAATTCCTCTCCCTTCAAAGAAGAGAGCAAAAGGGTGACTCTCGTCCACCCCACTCTTTATCTGGCGAGGGGCGTGAGGGTGAAAACCGCCTCCCTCTAACTCCCTCCCGCTAGGGGAGGGAGTACTATAAGGCATTTTGCAATTGACTATAAAAAACCTCATGTTTTGGTCATTGGAGCTTTGCGCTTTGACATTGTCTAGCATTTCATTTTTAGTGCTTAGAGTCTATCTTGTTCCTGTGCTATTCGCTTAAGTTCGTAAAGCTTGGTAATGGCTTCCAAGGGAGATACGGAGTCGATATCTATCCCAGCGATCTCGTCAGCCAACAAGGAGTCTTTAGAGAAAAGTGGAATTTGCCGAAGTGGCGCTTTTTGCCGAAAAACCCTGCTTTTCTTAGGTATATGATTTTCCAGCTCATTCAAAACTTCCTGAGCTCGACCGATTACCGATTTCGGCAAACCGGCTAGCTGAGCTACATGAATACCGTAGCTTCTGTCGGCACCTCCAGGAATAATCTTGTGTAAAAAAATAACTTTATCTCCTTCCTCAGCCACGGCAACATTAAAGTTCTTAACTCGTGGTAAGATACTGGCTAACTCAACCAATTCATGGTAGTGAGTGGCAAACAAGGTCTTTGATCCAAGCTCGGGGTGATTGTGAATAAACTCAACAACTGCCCAGGCGATGGAAAGTCCATCATAAGTGCTTGTGCCTCGTCCAATCTCATCCAGGATGATAAGCGAGCGAGTGGTGGCATTATTTAAAATATTCGACGTCTCAATCATCTCTACCATGAAAGTAGATTGCCCTGCAGCTAAGTCTTCCTGAGCACCGATTCGAGTGAAAATACGGTCGACAACCCCAATAACGGCTGAATCAGCAGGAATAAAGCTACCAATCTGACTGAGAAGAACAATCAAAGCTATCTGCCTGAGATAAGTAGACTTCCCTGACATATTGGGACCTGTGAGTATGATGAGCTGATTATTCTTATTACAGAGATAAGTGTCATTAGGAACGAAAGTATCCTTACCTATGCTTTTCTCAACCACAGGATGGCGCCCACCTTTGATATCTATTATGTAATCGTCGGTTAAAATCGGCTTAACATAGTTGTTACGTACCGCTGCCTCAGCAAGGCTGCAAAATGCATCAACATGGGCCACAGCTTTGGCAATAGCTAAAATTTGCTCACCAGCAGCGCTTATCTGCTGGCAAATCTGACGGAAAATAGCTGCTTCCAGTTCAGTAATCTTCTCCTGAGCATTGAGAATCAACGATTCATACTCCTTAAGCTCGGAGGTGAAGAACCTTTCCGCCTCGGTTAAAGTCTGCTTACGGATGTAATCGGAGGGAACCAGGTTAAGGTTGGCACGGGATATTTCGATATAATAGCCAAATACCCTGTTATAGCCTACTTTCAATGATTTAATTCCTGTGCGCTCTTTCTCCCTCCGCTCTAGAGTAGCCAGGTATTGCTTGGCTTCCTTTGAGCTATGGCGAATCTCGTCTAGTTCAGAGGAGAAACCCTCTCTTATTACGCCACCTTGCTCCAAATTCCCAGGTTCATCAGCTATAGCCTGGGCGATTAACTCTACGATGCCAGGGCAGGGCTTAATGTCCACGCTTAACCAATTTATGGAGTCCCCGGTTCCCATCGCTGTGTTCAGCTCAGGTATCCTCTCTAAGCTGAGACGAAGTGCTATCAACTCTCGGGGTATGACTCTGCCACTCCTCACTCGATTTACTAATCTTTCCAGATCAGCAATGTCCGCTAGAATCCTGATGACTTCTTGCCGTATCAGGGCATTGTGGTGAAAGCAATCAACTGCTTCTTGGCGCCGCTTCAGCTCAGCGACATTCAGAAGAGGATGCCCTAGCCAACTTTTGAGTAACCTGCCGCCCATAGGTGTCTTTGTTAAATCAATGATGGAGAGGAGAGAGTCACTGCTTTCTCCCCAGCGGCTACCGTGGAAAAGCTCCAGATTGCGGAGGGTTTGACCATCGAGAACCATAAAGGAATCTGTAGAGTATGTAGCAAGCTTGGTTAGCTGGGTAAGCGTTTCCTTTTGGGTATCCGTGACATAATGGATTAGTGAGCCCGCAGCTCTTATAGCTAAAGTCAAATGGGCACAGCCATAGCCTTCGAGAGTACCAACGCTAAAATGTTCCAACAATGCTTCCTGGGCTACTTCCAGATCAAACCAATAGTCATCGAGTCGAGTTATGGTGAATGGCAAGTGAGCACAACTATCGGCGTCTTCCGGTATGATAACCTCGCTGGGCTGAAGTCGCTCTAGTTCAGGTAAAATCCTATCGGCAGGAAGCTGAGTAGCGGCAAATTCGCTTGTGGTTATATCAACATAGGCGATTCCCGCGTCTTCGCTTTCAACGACTAAGCTGACTAAGTAGTTATTGCGCTTGCTCTCCAGCAAATTGGGTTCAATTATTGTCCC
>JAXHSX010000097.1:0-2552 GCA_034190625.1 Chloroflexota bacterium | reverse complement strand
CCACACGCAAATTTATTCCCCGACCATGATAAATCTGTTGGGTAGCTAGCTTTTTTTCTGGTAGCATCTTCTCTCCCCTTGAGATTGCTTCACTGTATCTCCCTTTCTACTATGTTCAGAGTGAGAATATTTTTACTCGCAGTGCCTTCAAATGTGGCAAATGAGAGCTACTTCGTCGCAGTCGGGAAATTTGGGACAGCGATAGCATTCAGCCCATACCTTATGAGGCAATTCCATCTTATCAATCAAGCGAAAACCATGCTTCTCGAAAATTTCTGGTCTGCGAGTGAGGCAAAAGATAGTGGCTATGCCAAGATTTATGGCTTCCTCAAGACAAGCCTTGATCAGTAGTGCCCCAATACCCTTGTTTTGGGTTTTCTCTTCTACTGCTAGAGATTTAATTTCAGCTAGATCAACCCAGTTAACATGTAGTGCTACGGAACCGATAATGCTGTTTTCATCTCTTACCACAAAGTAATCCCTGATATTCTCATAAATATCGCTTAAAGCGCGTGGTAACATCTCACCCCTTGCAGCGAAGTGATTGATGAGCCGGTGCATTGATGTAGCATCGGTTACCCTTGCTTTGTCAACATTCACATTGATCATTTTCCCCGAAGTTTCTGATATAAAGAGCCATAGAAATACGTCGGTTTTCCAATTCTGAGGAAGCGAGATGAATAGGGGCTAAGTTTTACTATGATGTTTTGCTCATAAGATATGGGCAAATTAAGCTGTCCATCAAGGCTAAGTATAGCATTATCGTTACTGACAACTCTGGCTACAACGCTGCTTTGCGATGGCAGGACTAAAGTTTGGGCTAGACCGAGATGGCAAGATATTGGTTGGAGAATAATTTCTCTACACTGAGGATGCAGGACAGGACCACCGGCTGCTAACGCGTAGGCAGTACTACCAGTAGCTGTGGCAACTATGATTCCATCAGCACGATAGATAGCTAGCACTTCACCATCGATTTTAACCTCCACACTAATCAACTTCACGGCTGTAGTTCGCAGCACTACTTCGTTTAAGGCATGGAATTTCCTGCCCTGTAGCTGTGCTTCCAACATGGCTCTTTCCTCAATCCAGCCTCCAGCATTAATTATATCTGGTAACCTTAGCAAGAGTTCATCGACGCCCATTTCGGTGATGAATCCTACTTTACCTAAATTCACACCCATGACCGGCACTGAAAATGGAGCCGACACGTGAGCAGCGTGGAGCATAGTACCATCACCACCTATGCTGAAAACCAAATCTGAACCAGCCAACTGTGACTTAGCTTTATCCTCCTCCCACGCTGGGCATTGCCATGTAGAAATCCCCTCTCTGTCAAGCAAGTCTTTTAGCTTGTTAGCTAGTTCTTGAGCCTTTTCCAGTTGAGGATGATACAAAATGCCAATTTGGTTCACGAGTAGGGTTAGTCTAGCACCGTCGCAATCGGAGCGTCAAATAAATAGGCACTGGCTATATTTTGACTCGCGCAATTATTCGGGGACTACTTGATACCAACGAGAGCCATCGCCAATGTCCCCTGGCCTACATAGGTAGACGTAGCACAGCCGAGCCTTGTAATAATAATACGCTCTCTGAGAAGTAATGGCTCCAGACGCGCAGCAAGCATCTCTGCCTCCTCCGTCATCGTTGAGTAGGCGATTGCTATCTCTTTTATATCTGTAAAGCTCTCAGCCCATCGTTTTAAGCGATTCAACGATATTGATTGACCAAAGACTAATACCGGATGTCGTATTTTACCCCCATCGTAAACTTCAGCTAATAACTTAATACCTAGAGCCATGGAAACCTTGCCCAATAAAATCAACCCTTTTGTCAGCCGAAATCGCTTTCCTTTATGAAGATGAGCAAAGTTATCTACTTTCCCGAACATGTGAGTCTGCTGGATAATCTTGTGCGCCATCTCAATAATTTGGTCTGAGTTTTTGCCTTCCTGGGCTGCTCTAGCAGCAGCTATAACTAGAAGACCTAACCCTGCTGAGACCGAGTTCGAGTCTATCACCTCCACACGATAATTATCTTTTACATAGCTTTTAGCCGACATTGCTGCATTGCATGTGCCACTATATCCCGAGGAGATATGGATAGAAATAATCTGGTCAGTTTCCATAGCGAGATTTTTATACACTTTAATGAAATCACCTGGTGAGGGTGCAGAGGTTTTAGGGATATCCTCGCCGTGGGCTAGATGGTAATATAATTTATCAGTGTCGATATCTATACCATCGCGGTAAGTGTTATCGCCAAGCTGGATATAGAGTGGCACTATGGTTATATCGAGCAAGCGAACTAGCTCAAGAGGGAGGTCGCAACTACTATCAGTTACTATCTTGACCATGGTTAAAGTTCTAAGGACTGTCAAGACTCTTTAGAAATGTCCTCTGTTTTAACTCATTAGAAATGACCTCTGGTGGTTCTATGTCAGTGCTGCCTCCTTCTTCCGTGTAGATTGTAGATTAAACTTTCGCCAGGGGTGACTTGAGGGAGGAATGTACTTCCTCCTGGTTTCGGGTATTAGGGCCTTTTCAGTGGAG
>JAXHSX010000096.1:0-9067 GCA_034190625.1 Chloroflexota bacterium | reverse complement strand
CCAGGTAGTGATAATAAGGGGAATCCTTTTCCCTCTTTGTAGCAGCTTGAATCCCCCCTTCAGCCATCATTGTATTAGCATCTCCATGACGAAGCTTGGTGGCTATAAGGACCTGGGCGCCGTTTTCCTCGGCAATAAGGGCAGCTATTGTTGCAGCCCCTCCACCACCAATAACCAACACATCAGTTTCATAGTCAACTTCGGAGAGGTCTACTTTGTCGGGGTCAATCCTGCTCCTCGCCTCCAGCAGGTCTACAAACTCGTGAGCTATTCTATAACCCTTATTTGGACCAACCTGTATCTCCCTTCTTCCTTCCTCTTTATAGTCGGGATGATATTTCAACATCTCCTGTCTTTCTTCTAGGGACATGAAGGGAAATTCCTCTCCCTTCTTTCTCCTTTCCACCCGAGCGGGTCTGGTCTGTTCCACCTTCTTAATAAATGGCTCAAAAAAGCCTGGATATCCCAAATAGCTCATCTCGCCTCCTAACTTATAGATGACTCGTGTCCTTTGGTTTCCATTCCTCACCTGCCGCCACCGGCTCTATTTCTCGCTCCTGATATAACTTTTTTAGCTCCTGTTCATTCACGCTCTTTAAATTCTCTAGAAGGTCATCATACCTTCCTTCGTCGATTGCCCTGACTATTTCAGCCAGATGCTCTGCCCTGGGGACGATTGTAGCTCCGTAAATCCTCCGGGCAAGTTGAAACATATGATATTGAGCCAATTCCCCAAAGCAGCGGCTGGTGCATAATCCGCATTGAATACACTCAAAGCTGAGCTCCGCCGCCTTTGCGATATTTCCCTGTTTCAAAGCCGAGATAGCATTCATGACTTCTATCCCTTGAGGACAGGCTTTGGTACAGGCGTTGCAGGCAACGCAACGGAATAGCTCAGGATACAATTTGAAGATTTCCTCGGGGGCAGAAGTTAGCTCTGCGAATTCATATTGGGCTCGGTTGACAGGGAAGAAAGGTATTTGAGCTATATACATATCGGGCTCGACCGCTTTCTGGCAGGCAAGTGCAACTTGCAATTTATAATCGCCGGGCTTACGATAAACAGTGCCACAGGCACCACAAGTTCCTCCCCGACATCCACAACCCCGAATGAAGTTATATCCGGCATATTCCATGGCTTTCATAATAGTAAGCCCTTCTGGAACTTCATACCGCTTTCCCATTATATATATAGGAATCAACTCAGACTCTGTTTTTCCTTCCTTCTCACTTGTTTCAGATGAATTCTCAATCTTCTCTTTGGCACTCATCCTTAACCTCCAGTTAATATAAAAATTCAGCCTCAAGAAAGCAATTTCTTTACCCGCAGAAGTGACTCGGGGGCACCATAATTTAGTTCAAATCGGCACACCTCAGGGTCAAGACCCAGGGCAATAGCCAGCAGTTGCGTGAAATAGAGGAATGGCATCTCTTTAAATTCGCTGTGTTCTCTCACCAGCTCCTTTTGCCCCTGCCCTAGATTGTAATCACACAAAGGGCAGGTGAGAACTAAGGCTTCCGCCCCATGGCTCAATGCCGAGCTTAAAATAGCCCAAGTATATTCAGAGATATTGGCTGGATTGCTTACTATTTGGTAAGATCCGCAGCACCTAGTAGCATTAGGGAAATCTACTGGAGTAGCCCCGGTAGCTTTAAGGAACTCACGTAATATGGTGGGGTTCTCTACACTATCTATAGCCACCTCCCTGGGGCGAAGCAAAGTACATCCATAATAAGGAGCTACTTTTAATCCCTGAAGAGGAACTTTTACCCTTTGTGAAAGAGCTTCCCACCCGATTTCGTCTCTCAACACTTCCAAGAGATGAACTACTTCTACCTCGCCATCATAATCTATCTCCTCATCCATAAAGCTATTGAGAGTGTTTCTTTTCTCCGCATTCTCCTTCATCAAAAGGTTAGCCCTCTTTAGGGTATTAAGGCAGAAAGAACATAAAGTAACCAGCTCGTTTTTTCCCTGTTCCTTCGCTCGAATAAGATTGCGAACAGGTGCCACCTGGTGAATTAAGTCATCATTCGCTAAAGAATAAACCCCGCCGCAGCAGTTCCACCGGGGAAGTTCCTCCAACTCGAGCCCTAAAGCTCCCATGGAAGCAATGGCAGACTCTTCCAAGTTCCTTGCTTTAGTTTTTAATGTGCATCCCGGGTAATAAGCTATGCCCATCTTTTCCTTTTCTAGCCCGTAAACTTCCTTAATGCGCTCACAAAGGCTATTTGAGGAAGTTCACCACGCTCTTCCGGCGAAATATCCTCAGGGCTTATATAGTCGACATTTTCCCTTAAAGTAAGAAGTCTTATCGCCTCCATTATTTTAGAAAGATCAAATCCTCTGGGACAATTGACAGTACAGGTGAGACAAGAGGCACAAGTCCAGACAGTTTTAGAATCGGCAATCTCCTCTTCTAAGCCTAATCGTGCCAGCTCAATAATCTGGCGAGGAGAAAGGTCCATGTTGGCAGCCATGGGGCAATTTCCAGAACACAGTCCACATTGATAACATAAGTAGAGGTTTTGTCCACTGATATCCTTGATTTTATTTACAAACTCGCTGTGTAGCCTTTTAGATGAAATGTTTACAGGCATTCTTTTACCCTTTTATTCTATAGAATTGCTTCTTCATGGCGGCCACACCAGCACATGAGACAAACCGCCACCGGCAGGCTAGCAATGTGACAGGGAAAGGTTTCCACATTAACTGCCAGCGCAGTAACTATACCGCCATAACCCATTGCTCCAATGCCTAGATTGTTGACTTGATTTAAAATCTCCTTTTCCAATTCAGCAACCTCAGGATCGGGGTTTGGCTTACCCACTTTGCGCAATAATGCTTTCTTCGCCAGCATCATGGTCTTTTCCGTTGTGCCTCCTATGCCAACACCAACTATAACCGGGGGGCATGGATTGCTACCAGACTCATCAACACGATTTACCACGAACTCAATAATCCCCTGACGGCCCTGTGATGGAGGTAACACAGTCAGGCGAGACATGTTTTCGCTGCCTCCTCCTTTTGGCATCACTGCAATCTTGAGCTTATCACCAGGAACTATGTCGATCCAAATATCAGCCGGCGTATTATCTTTAGTATTTACTCTGGCCGAAAAAGGCTGACACACCACAGACTTGCGCAAATAGCCGGTGCTATATCCCTGACGTACTCCTTCATTCACTGCTGTGTAGAGGTCGCCACCGGTTATGTGAATTTCCTGACCCAACTCCAGCCAGATTAGGGAAAATCCTGTATCCTGACACAGAGGAATTTGCTCTTTACCGGAAATTTCCACATTCTCCAGTATTCTATCCAATACATCACGGCAAACGGGGGATTTTTCTTTTTCTCGTGCCTTCTCAAGAGCAGCCACAACATCGGTGGGAAGATAATGGCAAGAATGCTCGAATAAACGAGCTACAACCTTCGTTATATCACCAGCTTGAATTTCTCTCATTTTTTCCTCAGGCCATTATAAGTTCATAATTTGGTTTAACTCTCGCACCGCATCTGCTGATTTCTTTAATGCCGTATCTTCTTCAGATGTCAGCTTTAGTTCTATTATTTGCTCAATGCCATTTTTACCCAATTTGACCAGAACTCCTACAACCACACCACTGATGCCGTATTCTCCCTCCAGATAGGCAGCACAAGGTAAAATCTTCTTTTTATCCTGGATTATGGCATCTACTATTTGAGCCGTAGCAACGCCCGGGGCATAAAAGGCACTGCCTGTTTTAAGCAAGTTGACTATTTCGCCTCCGCCTTTAACTGTGCGCTGCACTATAGCATCGATTTTCTCTTTAGGTAGAAACTCTGTGATAGGAATACCACCGACTGTGCAAAGTCTAGTAACAGGCACCATGGTATCACCATGGCCACCTAAAACGCAGGTAAATACATCTTCCACCGAAACATCAAGTTCTTGAGCAATGAAGGACCGAAATCTGGCACTATCGAGAATGCCAGACTGCCCAAAGACTTTGTTGCGAGGAAACTTACTTGTATGAAGAGCCAACTGGGTCATGGCATCCAAAGGATTAGCCACCATTATAATGATGCAGTTGGGTGAATATTGGACGACTTCCTCGGTAACTTCCCTGATTATTTTCATGTTGGTGAGCACGAGGTCATCCCGACTCATTCCTGGTTTACGTGGTACTCCCGAGGTAATTACAACAACATCTGAATTTGCAGTGTCCTTATAGCTATTAGTTCCAATGATATTAACGTCCGAATCAATTATAGGCGTAGCCTCCAACATATCCAGTCCCTTACCTTGAGGAAGTCCTTCAATGATGTCTACCAACACAATATCAGCATACCCTTTTTCAGCAATCCTGAAAGCACAAGTTGCACCTACATTTCCTGCACCAATCACAGAAACCTTGCTACGCATCGCACGTACCTCCTTTAAATTTTTAAATACTAAACCTTTCCTACACGGGGAGGAATTCAAGCAATTACAGCTAAGATGTCGTCCTTGCCCACTGAAGCTCCTGGTCCGAAGTTGATCGCCTTAACTACTCCATCAATAGGGGATGTGATAGTATTTTGCATTTTCATTGCCTCCAAGATAACCACCGGGTCTCCAGTTTTGACCTTATCCCCTACATTAACCAGATAGCGGATGATCATTCCAGGCATTGGGGCAGGCATTTCTGTCCCTTCAGCCACTGCAGTAGCTGGCTCTTTCTTTTCCTCTGCCTTAGGAGATATTTTAGGGGCTGGTGGTGGGGGAGCATCAACAGCACTTACACGTGGGGAAACAGAAACGGTTGGAGAACTTCCCACTGCCTCCACATCCACTTTATAATATTCGTCTTCGACAAAAACATTGAATGTTCTTACACCGGAGCCCTTTTCAGGGACGGCTTTCTCTGGTTTTTCCACCAGCTTGCCAGCTTTGGCTTTAGCTATAAGTTCATCCTCTTTCTTCACGTCCTCCATAGTCTTTGGGGCTCGGGGGGGCTTCCAATCATCCGGAATAGTTTTATCAATGCCGTATTTATAGTTCAAGAAGCGGGTGCCGGTAGTAGGATAAAGAGCGTAAAGAAGCACATCCTGAATATCCTTGGCAATTTCTTTAGACTCTTCCTTGGCCTTTTCCAATTCCGGCTCAAGCATGTCAGCAGCTCGGCATTCGATCGGCTTTTCTCCTCTCTCATAGCCCTTGAGCACCATCTTCTGGATTTTCTTATCAATTGGCGCTGGCGATTTACCGTAGAGTCCCCAACAGTAATCCTTGGTTTCTTTTGGGGTCAACTTATAGCGCCCAACCAGAACATTTTGCACCGCCTGAACACCTACGATCTGACTGGTAGGTGTAACCAAGGGTGGATAACCAAGCTCTTCCCTTGTTTTTGCAGTCTCAGCTCGCACTTCGTCTAGCCTATCCAGGGCATTGGCTTGTTTTAATTGCGACACCAGGTTCGTGGTCATGCCACCAGGAATTTGGTGAACAAGCACCCCTGTATCGATGACTGACATTGCCGAGGTGTCGAGGAAATCTCTATATTTAGGGGCGATTTGCTCCAGCATCTGTCCACACTTAAATAATTGCTCAATATCGAGTCCCGTATCCCTATTCGTCCCATACAGAGCAACTACCAGGGGCTCGATAGGTGATTGTGAGGAGCGCAATGCGAAAGGAGACAAAGCAGTGTCGACAATGTCAACTCCAGCCTCAATTGCCTTTAACAAAGACATGGAAGCTTGCCCACTTGTATAATGGGTGTGAAGCTCAACAGGAACTCTCAGGTTTTCTTTTAGAGCCTTGATCAGCTCATAGGCATCGTAAGGAGAAATAAGTCCAGCCTGGTCCTTAATACAAATGGAATCGGCACCCATATCTTGGAAAATGAGGGCTTTCTTAATATAGTATTCAAGGTTATAAACTGCTCCACCCATCCTTGGCTGAGTCAATGAGTAACAAATAGCTCCCTGGTAGTGCTTGCCAACCTTCTTAATTGCTTTAGCGGCACGTTCATGATTGCGTTCGTCGTTTACAGCATCGAAAACACGGAAAATATCAATGCCAACCTCAGCAGCTTGTTCCACAAAGGTATCGACCAGATCATCAGGATGATTTCGATAGGCGACTAAATTCTGCCCCCTCAGGAGCATTTGTAGAGGCGTATTAGGCATGAGTTTCTTTAATATACGAGGTCTGTCCCAGGGATCTTCACCTAAAAAACGGTGGGGCACATCAAATGTCGCCCCACCCCAGACTTCCATAGCATGGAAGCCGCATTTTTCCATTTCAGGAGCCATCCACTCCATATCACCGGTTTGCATCCTTGTGGCCACTGAGGATTGATGCGCATCACGAAAGGTAGTATCACATATTTTGACTGGGTTTTCAGCTTTCGCTCTCGTCTTCACCTTATCGGCGGTCAAATCTTTGGCCAAGATTGGCCCTTCTCCTAGTTCAATCATAAGTTACTCCTTTCCCTGTCATTCTGAGCGAAGCGAAGAATCTCTGAGACCCTTCGCTACCACTCGGGGTTACAGCTAAATGCTGTTATTTAGAAACTATCCTTCGCTGCCATAACATACGCATCCGCATTATCTCCTCACGTCCAGAGGTATGCCACGGGCTTGAAACTATTGACTGCCTACGCTGTATCGCCGCCACCTTAAGAGCCATTCCCTCCTCTTCGATATAAGCAGTAATAGCCGCAGTAATGGCAGCTATCGTTACTTTTCTACTTTTCAATTGCTCCATTGCTTAAAACTCTTTACATAGGAATATTTCCATGTTTCTTTGGTGGCCTGGTTTCCCGTTTAGTACAGAGAAGATCTAAGGCACTGATTATCCTGGGGCGGCTTTCTCGGGGTAAAATGACCTCATCAACATATCCCCGAGCGGCAGCAATGTAAGGATTATAAAGTAAGTTACGATATTCCAGGACCTTTTCTTGTTCCTTTGCTTTACGATCCTCCGCAGCTTCTATTTCCTTGCGAAATATAATAGGTGTAGCCCCTTCAGCACCCATTACTGCGATTTCCGCTGTGGGCCAGGCAAAAACGTAATCAGCACCTAAATCCTTGCCACACATGGCAAGATATGAACCTCCATAGTCCTTACGAATGACTAAAGTAATCTTGGGCACTGTAGCCTCGGAATAAGACCAAAGAATCTTAGCACCGTGCCTTATTATGCCTGTCCATTCTTGATCTGTTCCTGGTAGATAACCTGGGACATCGGCGATGGTAAGTAAGGGGATGTTAAATGCATCACAGAACCTGATAAATCTGGTGATTTTGTCCGAGGCATTGACATCAAGACACCCTGAAAGATATGCAGGTTGATTAGCGATAATACCCACTGTTCTACCATTAAGTCTGGCAAAGCAAACAATCGCGTTTTTAGCATAATGATAATGTGGCTCAAGTATCTCACCGTTATCTACAATAGATTGGATGACATTCCTCATATCATAAACCTTGCTGGATTCATCAGGTATTATAGTGTCAAGAGCAGGGTCAATCTGGTTTGGATCATCTGCAGGCTCAACAAGAGGGGGGTCTTCCATATTATTTGAAGGAAGATAACTCAGAAGTTTTTTAATGAGCTCGATGACATCGGCATCGCTATCGCAGGCAAAATGACCCACACCACTTTTGGTGGCATGAGTCATAGCACCCCCCAACTCTTCAGAGGTAATCTCTTCCCCAGTAACTTGTTTAATAACTGCTGGTCCAGTGATATGCATGTAACTTGTTCCTTTAGTCATAAACACCCAATCTGTCATAGCAGGCGAATAGACTGCTCCCCCAGCAGTAGGACCCATAATCGCTGATATCTGGGGAATAACACCCGAGGCTGCTGAATTTCGAAAAAATATCTGCCCATAGCCCGAAAGAGCATCAACACCCTCTTGAATGCGAGCTCCCCCAGAGTCATTGAATCCCACGATAGGGACACCACTCTTCATGGCTAAGTCCATAACTTTACATATCTTCTTAGCATGCATCTCGCCCAGTGTCCCTCCCATAGAGGTGAAGTCCTGGGAAAAAGCACATACCGAGCGCCCTTCTACTGTACCATAACCCGTGACCACTCCCTCTGCAGGAATCACCGTCTTATCCATACCGAAGAGTACAGCTCGATGCTTAACAAACAAATCGAGCTCATGAAAGCTGCCGGGGTCAAAAAGCAAATCAAGTCTTTCACGAGCAGTCAATTTCCCTGATTTATGCTGCTTTTCTACTCGTTCTGGACCCCCTAGTCCTTTTTCCTTTACCTCTCTATCTATAAATTCTGTCAGCTGCTCTTCAACCGTACCCATCTGAATTCCTCCTTACAAATCACGTTCATTGCAAAGCAAGCTATTTTAACCTCAATCCACAATTGAAGCAAATCACATACTAAGCCCCAAAATAGCGATTGAAAGGTTTTCAAATATAGATGGCAAAGTCGTTGTAATTCCGAACCTGACATTTGGGTACTGTCTGCATTTTACAGCGGTAAACTGCGTGTAGTTTCATAGCATCTTCTGCTGGTTTCTTTGCTTTAGCTAGAAGTTCCTCTTCAGTTACCTTCTGTGACATGACTCGCTCCTTCTATTTCATTAAAAATAAGGCAAGCTCACAATCATAACTATCTAAGTAACAGCTTTTTTATCAGTGAATATTCTACAGGCATTGTATTTTGACATTATTTTCCTTCAAAAGCAAGCCACGCTCACTACACTTGTTCAGCACCTTAGTAATCATATTATTTCTTTACAATGATAGCCTAATTCTGAAAACAAGATCGGGGTATGTTCAAGAGTGCAATGCCCAGGCAGTGGTAAATAAAGGACAGATAATTATTACGGCTGATGTGACGCAGGAAGAGAACGATGTGCAACAATTATATCGAATGACAGAGGAGGATAACGAAGGACTCAAGGCAGTGGGTGTAAAAGAGAAGATAAGGAATGAGTTGGCAGATGCGAGATACCGGAGTGAAGATTACTCAATAGAGGGTGTCGGTCACTGCAATCAGGCCGTACAGTTCCTTTTCCTGCACCAGAACCATTACGGTTTTGCCCTGGGACTGGAGCAGGTTAA
>JAXHSX010000095.1:0-3417 GCA_034190625.1 Chloroflexota bacterium | reverse complement strand
AGGCAATCTGATTGGCGGGGCAGCCTGAGTTCCCCAATGAATTGTGCACCTCACCGGAACCCGTTAGGCTCTATTCTATCCTATTCTGAGGGTCCACTACCTGAAAATAATATACACGATGTTTTGTACAGTCGCTTGTCTCAGTCAATGCAAAACGAGGAACTAAACAGAATGGCTTAATGTTTCATGCCAGCGCGGGTGATACTTCTTCTGCTATAATGAGATCGATTCCTCTATCCACGGAAAGTAGTAGTGTGAAGATCGCAATCTCTGCCGAGGACGCGGATTTAGCATCGAGAGTAACGCACAGGTTTGGTCTATCCCCGTATTTGCTTATCGTTGACACCGAAACGAAAGGCTTCAAGACGCTAGCAAACCCTGGAGCAGCGTCGCAGCGGGGTGCAGGAATTCAAGCCGTTGTCTTTGCTATCAGTGAAGGCGTTGATGTAGTGTTGACTGGTTATTGTAGCCCAACTGTACATAAGCAGCTCACATCCAACAACATAAATGTTATCACCGGCGTTACTGGAATAGTTAGAGAGGTTGTTGATAAATATAAGGCAGGTGATTTCGGGCGAGGTGTAGCAACCGAAGAGGAAAAAGAGCAAGCAACTCGCTACATTAATCGGGATATCTTGTTTGGAGCACTCAAAAGCGCAGCCAAGCAGTTTGCTAACGTCATACCCATACTGGTCGGTGTCGTGCTATGTATCGGGTTATTTAATGCCTTCGTATCAGAGGAAGCTCTGGCCTCGATTTTCTCAGGAAACACGGCGCTGGACACGCTGTGGGGAGCATGTTTTGGAAGCATTTTAGCCGGTAATCCGATCAATAGCTACGTTATCGGAGAGGCATTACTGAGTAATGGCGTCAGTCTATTTGCGGTGACTGCCTTTATCCTCACATGGGTAACCGTAGGGCTGATTCAACTACCGGCTGAAATTGCTAGTCTTGGCCTCAGGTTTGCTCTAGTAAGAAATGCACTCTGTTTTATCATGGCAATACCCGTTGCCATTCTAACAGTGATGCTTATGAATTTCATTATTGGATAGCTAATTATGGGCACAGAAAAATCACAGGAATCCAAGCGCGAAGCCTCGCAAGCTTCCAGGTACATGCTTCTCTTCCCGGTCATCGTATTGGTAATTTACGGTATTCTCTTCGTGCTCACACCAGAACAAGCACTGGTAGCAATGAAGAGTAGCGGGAATATTTGCCTCAACATACTTTTACCCTTAGCACTGGTCTTTGCGGTGATGCTGATCTTCAACCTGTTTGTCAAACCAGGTCAGATTGTCCATCTTCTGGGTAATGGCGCTAATATCAAAGGCATCTTACTATCAGTGGCTGCCGGTATTGCTTCCATGGGGCCAATCTATATATGGTATCCCCTGCTGAAGGACTTGCGGGAAAAAGGCGCTGGCAACACGGCGATAGCCGTATTCCTTTACAACAGGGCGGTGAAACCTGTTCTGTTGCCAGTGATGGTCGCCTACTTCGGTTGGGTGTATGTAGTCATATTAACGACGCTAACTGTTCTAGCATCAATTGCTAACGGATATCTGGTAGGCGCATTAAACAGGGGAAAGATAACCTTAAGGCCATTATTCAGGGGGAAAAAGTAGGATAGCGCAACGAATAATCTCTCCGTTCTCTAAAGTTAATACCCTCGACTTAAGCAAGCTTATTTTGCGGCTAGTCTGAGCAGGCTGACAGAAAGATTACTTATAATCAAGATTGCTCACAAGCGCTACACGATGTGACGAAATGTGCAATGGCGAAATCTCAAGGAGAATCGGCTGGGGAATTGGTAAACTTTTGTAAATTTCTGCAAGTAGTTGGTGGAGCTGGGGGGGTTCGAACCCCCTACCTTCTGACTGCCAGTCAGACGCTCTCCCAACTGAGCTACAGCCCCATCGGCAAATTATAGCAATGGGGGTGGTGAGGTGCAAATTAAAAGCTCAAGCCAAACCATTGCAATATTGAGCGCAAGCCAAAATATCCCAGGTAGGCTAAAACCATGTTCTTAATCGTCCTCCCTACCCAGGTAGCCAGGAAAAATCTTATCCACCCAAAGCGCATCATACCTACAAGTACAGCGAAAGGGTAATAAAAAGGATTGATTATGGCAGCCATGAAAAAGATACCTTTAGAACCATGACGGTGAAGGAGGTTACTAAAACGAATGTATAGTGAATTATTGGTGTCTCGTAACAATCCTCTACCACCATATCCGGTAAAATAAGCGCCAAGAGAGCCTAATGTTTCACCCATTCCTGCTATAGCACCTACTATAGCAGGGTGCAATACCCCTCCCAGAGTGAATGTGAATGGTATGCCGAAACCAGGCATGACCAGTGTCCCGCTGGCAAGTAGGTTTATAATAAAACAACCAAGATAACCCCAGTGTGATATCTCTTCCAAATAGTATCGATGTTGAATGATGAAAATACAGAGAGCTATAGTAATCGTCAGGGATAAACCGCCTACTAATGCTTCTCGCTTAGTTAGCTTTATTTTCTTCACAGCTTTTTACTACCAAATTCTATATGTGTCACTGTGGGCGAAACACGGATAGAACCCTTCCCCTCTCCCTTCCAGGGAGAGGGGAATTCTAATACCATTGACTGTCGAGGGAAATACTCAATTGGCGGTGAAGGTGAGATTATCCTCGCACACGTCAACAATTATGGTATCCCCTTCCTTGAATTCACCCTGTAATATCTTTGTTGAAACAGGATTTTCCATGTTGCGCTGGATAGCGCGACGCAGAGGTCGAGCTCCATAGATCGGGTCGTAGCCTCTTTTTACCAGCCAGGCTTTGGCTTCTGGAGTTACATTAAGGTCGATATCCTGCTCGCTCAATCGCCTTCTCACTTCTTGAATGAGCAGTTCAACCACGTCTTTCAAATTTTCCTCGGTTAAGGGGTGAAATATGATAACATCGTCTATTCTGTTAAGTAACTCAGGGCGAAAAGTTTGTTTTAGGGTAGCCTCTACGGATGCCCTCATTCTCTCTTCATCGGCCTCCTCTCTATGAGGGAAGCCAAGGGATTGGTGTTGAGATTCCTCCGTGCCCAGGTTGCTGGTCATAATCACCGCCGTATTTCTGAAATCCACAGTTCTGCCATGCCCATCGGTAAGCCTGCCATCCTCCAGTAGCTGCAAGAGTATATTGAATACATCAGGATGAGCTTTCTCCACTTCATCGAAGAGGATGACCCGATAGGGACGTCGACGTACTGCCTCAGTCAATTGCCCACCTTCTTCATACCCCACATACCCTGGCGGTGCTCCGATAAGACGGGATACAGAATGCTTTTCCATATATTCAGACATGTCCAGCCTCACTATGGCATCCTCAGTATCGAAAAGAAACTCAGCTAAAGCGCGAGCCAGTTCAGTTTTTCCCACTCC
>JAXHSX010000094.1:0-5074 GCA_034190625.1 Chloroflexota bacterium | reverse complement strand
TGCTAAAGATCCTCCTTCCATTCAGGCACCTCCTTATGAGTTGCCCTTTTTTTACCACTTTTCTCGGAAAGAGGACATTTCTATCGAGTCCTATACAGGACATTATCAAAGAGTTACAACATTTTTCAGTAAAAATATTGCTTTTTTACTATATCTAGTGGTAGAATAAGTGGGTAATACAACTTGTGGTAAAATAATGAAGTGTCCCTATTGTGGCGGAGCAGAATCCAAGGTAATAGATTCAAGATCCTCAAATGAAGGAATACGGAGGCGAAGAAAATGTCTCTCTTGTAGTGCTCGTTTCACTACTTATGAGCATATACAACCACATAGTATTTTTGTAGTAAAAAAAGATGGGAGGCGAGAGGAATTCAACAGGGATAAATTATTCTCGGGTATCCGTAAAGCTTGTGATAAACGTCCTCTACCTACAGGTACTGTTGATAGGATTGTAGATAATATCGAGGCTGAGCTCTACAAACAAGGCAAGAGCGAAGTTCCCTGTTCCCTTATTGGAGATCTAGTTATGGAAGGGTTAAAAAATTTGGATCATATAGCTTATATTCGATTTGCCAGCGTTTACCGAGAATTTGCTGATATTGGTGAATTAAAGCAAGCGATAGACAATTTAGCTGAAGCTGAAGTCACTACATCAATAAGCCAACTGCGGCTGCTACCTTCCGAAGCTACAAATGTCTTGAAGAGTTACAGGGGGTGAAGAATGTCTCAATCGAGTAGAAAATCTGAGCGAAAAGTTATTGGCAAGGACAGGATAGCTAAAGACGTTTTCTCTGCCGCTGAGTCCTTTGGCATAACTGATAGAAAACTGCTGGAAAAGCTTACAGAACAAGTGAGCCGACGTTTGGGGTCAACTCAACCTTTTTCAGGCATGGAAGAATTCGGTTTTCCGGAAACTAGATATCATGTATCCTCCTCTCAACTCCAGACAATAGTTGAGGAAGTTCTAACTGAGGAAGTTCTAACTGAGAAAGTTCTAACTGCAGACGAATTCTCTCCCCAAGCCCGCAGCCAGGTCATCTCTGGAATCAAGCTGAGCGATAATGCCATAAGAGTCCTGGAAAAGAGATATTTGGTTAAGTATGATGGGGAGAAGGTTATTGAGACCCCCGAAGAGTTGTTTCGCCGTGTAGCCAGACATATTGCCTCGGCCGAGCTTATTTATGACCACAATGCGGATATCTCCCTATGGGAAGAGACTTTTTATCAATTAATAGCAAATCTGTTTTTTTTACCCAACTCACCCACATTGATGAACGCCGGACGGGAATTAGGACAGTTATCAGCTTGCTTTGTCCTTCCTATTGAGGATTCAATGGAGTCCATCTTCGATGCTGTGAAATACACTGCCTTAATCCACAAGAGCGGCGGAGGCACCGGCTTTTCCTTTTCTCGACTCAGACCGGAGACAGACAGAGTTGGCTCTACTGGCGGCGTAGCCAGCGGGCCTGTTTCCTTTATGCGAGCTTTTGATACCGCTACAGATGTAATTAAACAGGGAGGCATGCGCCGCGGAGCCAACATGGCTATTCTCATGGTTGACCATCCCGATATCCTGAAATTCATCACAGCCAAGGAAGACCCGCAAGCCCTAACAAATTTTAACCTATCGGTAGCTGTTACCAACACCTTCATGGAAGCAGTAAAGGAAGGTACTGACTATGATCTAACAAACCCAAGAACGGGAGATATAGCCGGTAAGCTTAATGCCAAGGAGGTCTTCGACAAGATAGTCAATATGGCTTGGCGTACTGGTGATCCCGGTATCGTATTTATTGACCATATTAACGAGAATAACCCTACTCCTAAATTAGGCAAAATAGAAAGCACCAACCCTTGTGGTGAACAACCTCTCCTTCCTTACGAGTCCTGTAACTTAGGCTCTATAAACCTGGCAAACATGGTAGTCTCCCAAAACGGTGAAGCGCAAGTTGATTATGTCAAGCTGGCCCAAACTACCGAACTAGCTGCTCGATTTCTCGATGATGTTATTGACGTTAACCAATTTCCTTTGCCTCAAATTACGGAAGGAACAAAGGCTACGAGAAAAATAGGTTTGGGAGTGATGGGTTTTGCCGACCTACTTATTCAACTAGGCATTCCTTATAATAGCGAAGAGGCAATCAACACTGCCGAGGAAGTTATGCGCTTTATATCTGAGAAGGCAAATGAGGCTTCCCTAGCGTTAGCCAAGCAAAGAAGTCCATTCCCCGCTTTCGAAGGCAGTATATATGATGTGACTGGTGGTCCTCGCTTTCGCAATGCCTCTCGAACTACTATTGCTCCTACTGGCAGTCTAAGTATAATCGCCAACTGCTCCAGTGGAATCGAGCCGATATTCGCCTTGAGTTATGTGCGGCATATTCTAGAAGGCGAAGAATTCGTCGAGGTGAATCCCTATTTCGAAGAAGCAGCTAAAAAGGGTGGTTTCTATTCGCCGGAGTTGATGAAGGAGTTAGCTCAAGGCAAGCGATTAAAAGACATCCCTGAAATTCCCGAAAATATTAAAAATATTTACATCACTGCCCATGATATAACTCCAGAATGGCATGTTCGGCTACAAGCAGCTTTTCAGAAATATACTGATGCCGCTGTATCTAAAACTGTCAATTTCCCTCACGGAGCAACACCTGAGGATGTTGCCAAGGTATACATGCTAGCTTATCACGAGAATTTAAAAGGAGTTACTATTTATCGGGACAGAAGTCGAGAAACTCAGGTTCTCACTATAGGCGAAGGGGTAAAAAAGGCTGAAGGTAAGCTAGCTCCTAGGAAAAGGCCTAAAGTCACCAGGGGTGTGACTGAGAGAGTGAATACTGGATGCGGATATATCTATGTAACAATAAACTTTGATGAACAAGGTATATGTGAAGTTTTCTCCACTCTGGGGAAAGCCGGCGGCTGCGCCGCAGCACAGCTTGAGGCTATCAGCCGACTTATCTCCCTGACTTTAAGATCCGGTATAGATTTGGATTCTGTAGTTAGACAATTACGTGGCATACGCTGCCCTTCCATCTCCTGGGAACAGGGACACGCCGTTATGTCCTGCGCCGATGCCATTGCTGGCGTCATTGAAAAATATATCGAGCAAGAGCCAGCCAGCTTTCTTTACGCCGATATTAAACCTACCGTCTCCCATTATATAGCGGAAAATTCTAGCTCAGAATTTAGGGACCAAATAGTAGGACAATGCCCCGAGTGTGGAGGACCATTGATTCATCAAGAAGGATGCAATATTTGTCTTGATTGTGGCTTTACTAAGTGTAGCTAGATGAAAAACAACTATTACTCAGCTCTTAAACACATAAGCAAAACAGTTAACTCAGCCTTTGGGCTAAGGAAGATTTGTAATTCTATAGCTAAGAGCACCGCTAAGGCGATACAGGGAGATGGTTGCTGTATCTTGCTTCTCAACCCTCAAAAAAAATATTTGGTCACTGTAGGTGCATACGGTTTAAGCGATCTTTATCTAAAAAAGGCCCCTGTTGATGCTCGTAGAAGCCTACCAGAAATCCTTGACGGGAAAGTGGTATTTATTGCTGATGCCACTAAAGACAAAAGAGTTCAACACACTGAAATAGCTGAGGCGCAAGGAATATCCTCCATCCTTGGAGTTCCTATCATTAGGAAAGACGAGGTCGTTGGCGAGATCCGAATTTATACTCATCAAACTCGAAAATTCTCTGAAAGTGACAAAAGTTTTCTTCTTAGCGTTGTCGATATATGCGCCATACTCCTGGAGAAAGTAGAACTCCATCGGTTGCTAGAGAAGAACTACAAGACAAGTAAAAGACAAATAAAGTCTCAAGTGCCTCAATTACCTACTAGCGCACTGCGACCAAACAGCTTTGCTCATCCCAGTGAGGAGGAATTTACCAAACTCTTAGATTTCTACTGCATCGAATGGCTATATGAGCCTCGTTCCTTCCCCCTTCGATGGGAGGAAGACGAAGTGACTGAGATGTTCACTCCTGATTTCTATTTACCTGAGCTAGACCTCTATGTTGAGCTTACTACATTAAAGCAAAGCTTAATAACGGAAAAAAACCGTAAGATACGCCATCTCAAGCAAGTCTATCCCGAAATCAATATTAGATTGCTTGACAAGAACGATTATATCCGCCTTCTTGCTAAATATGGCTATGGCGCTTTAGGAGAGGCTAAAAAAGAGGGGGTCGAACGAGTTTTATACAGCCACACGCAGATCCAACGAAGAGTCAGAGCTTTAGCCAAACAAATATCTCAAGATTATGACGGTAAGAAACCAGTCTTAGTAGGCATTTTAAAGGGAGTCGTCTGCTTCATGTCCGACCTTATGCAGCATCTGTCAATGCCCATTACTCTAGATCTTATGGCTATCTCTTACTACGCCGCTGATGGCCAGGTAGTTAAAATAACCAGAGATATCGACAGTATCATAACTGGACAACATGTTCTAATGATCGAAGACATTGTAGACACAGGCATGACACTGAATTACGTACTCAAACATCTTTACGCCCACAACCCAGCCAGCCTCCGTGTCTGCACCCTTTTGGATAAGAGAGCACGACGTTTAGTAGATGTCTCTCTTGATTACGTCGGCTTTGAAATTCCCGATGAATTCATAGTTGGTTACGGCCTGGACTATAAGGGAGAATACCGTAACTTACCCTTTATTGGTATCTTACGCCACGATTTAATGGAATAAGATGAGCGCGGCAATCATGCACCATGAGGATAAACAACTGTCCCAAGTAACCTTACTCCTTCCTAGTTTCCCCTCACCCTCTTTCAGCTTCCACTTACCTTGCGCCGAGCTTCTTAGTTCCCACGCCTTTCAGCTTCCACCTACTCAAACCCTCGGCTACCTGTCCACCAGATTTCTGCTTGGTTACTTGGGACATTTTTAATATAGCACGGTTTGGCGACTTTGTCAAGGTCCCCGAATTGAATTGTGTTGTAACTCTTTGATAATGTCCTGTATAGGACTCGATAGAAATGTCCTCTTTCCGAGAAAAGTGGTAAAAAAGGGCAACTCATAAGGAGGTGCCTGAATGGAAGGAGGATCTTTAGC
>JAXHSX010000093.1:0-6136 GCA_034190625.1 Chloroflexota bacterium | reverse complement strand
ACTTATCTTGGGATCGAGCCAGATCACCCCCTGGCCGAAGCAGCCGTCGGCTTGGAAGGGATTCCTTTTTACACTCTGAGGGATATGGAGACCTTTCTCGATGGTATCCCCATGGAAAGTGAGAACCCCAATATAGTCATCTCCACCTGCACTGCGCCCATAGTAATGGCTCAGTATCTTGCCGTAGCGCAGCAAAGGGGGCTTGATATCACCAAGCTCAAGGGTAACATACTCAATGAACCAATAAAGGCACACTATACTTGCTATACTCCTACTTCTGCTAGCTACAAATTGGATCTTTGTCTCAAGACCTCGGGAGATATCGTCGAGTTTTGCCTCAAGAATATGCCCCGATGGAATCCAATAAACATTCAGTTCTTTGCCTTCGTCTATGGCGTTGACATCCCTACAGAGCTGGCAATAGGCTTTGGCATAGCCGAAGCCCATATAGAGGAAGCCTTAAGACGAGGGATAGACATAGATGAGATTGCACCAAAAATGTCCTTCCTCGGCCCAGTAACCACCATCCACATCCTCGAAGATATTGCTAAGCTGAGAGCAACCAGGAGGATGTGGGCCGGGCTGATGAAGGAGAAATATAATGCCAGGAGTCCCCGCTCCTGGGGAATGAGAATAGCTGTTCATACAGGGACGGTGGATTTATTCCCACAAGAGCCCCTGAACAACATCGTCCGATTAACATTGGAGTCCTTGGCAGCGGTGCTCGGTGGCTGCCAATCACTGGAGGTATGTTGTTATGACGAGCCAATCTCTCTACCCACAGAGGAATCATCGCGGACATCATTGAGGATTCAACAGATTTTGGCCTATGAAACAGGGTTGACCAAGACAGCCGATCCTTTAGGGGGATCCTACTATATCGAATATCTCACCAACGAAATAGAAAGGCAGACAAACGAAGTTGTGAAGGAAATGGATGATAGAGGAGGAATAATTGGAGTGATTGAGAGTGGATGGCTGGATAGAAAGCTTGAGGAATCCTGTGCTCGATATCAAAAAGAGTTGGATATCGGTGAGAGAATAAGAATGGGAGTGAATAAGTTCCGTACCCCCGTTGAAACACAAACAATAGTAGGGGTGCATCGAACGCCTCCAAAGGCAGCCGAGATCCAGCTTAACAATTGGAGAAATGTGAAGGAAAACCGGGATAACGAAAAGGTAAGGGATACATTACAAATACTATTCAATAGAGCACAGGAAAAGAAAGAGAATCTAATGCCTTATATCCTTGAATCAGTAAAGACTTATGCCACTACTGCTGAGATATATGGCACAATAAGGGAAGCTTTTGGCTATTGTTACGACCCCCTTGAAACGGTAGAATCGCCATTTAAGAGATAAAGGAGAAGGCATGGAGAAAATCAAGAAAAAGAGGATTTTGATGGCAAAGCTGGGGATAGATGCTCATGACATTGGGGTGAAGACCGTAACCGGATGGTTACGCGATGCCGGACTGGAGGTGATTTATACAGGACCGTTCCAAACACCGGAAAAGGTAATCTCCTCAGCGATACAGGAAGATGTAGATGCTATAGGATTAAGCTTCATTGGCGGAGAGCACTTGATATATACTCCCAGGGTGGTCAATTTAATGAGGGAAAAAGGAGTCAACATTCCCTTGGTAGTAGGTGGCGTCATACCGCGGCAGGATATACCAGTATTAAAAGAGATGGGGGTAAGGGAAGTATTCGACGCAGGAACACATTCAGCCCTGATAATAGATTCTTTTAAGGCTCTCTTAGAGTAGGAGTGAGGTAATGCGTCCGCCTAAGGAGCTTTGCTGTAGATAGCAAATGAAGGTTACTTCATGTCTTTAGCCAAGCTAACGATGAGGGCAAAAGGAGTGCACCGTACATGGAGAAAGAGCAAGTAGAAAAAATTAAACATGATAGTACGAAGGTCTTCTCTTATAGAATAAACAGCGAAATTAAGGAGGTATATGCTCCGGAGGATATCTCTGATATTGATTACATCCAGGATGTGGGTAAGCCAGGAGAGTACCCTTTTACCAGAGGGATACATCCTCATATGTATCGCGAGCGTCCTTGGATTATGCGGGAGTTGACCGGGTATGGCACATCCGAGGATACACGAAAACGAGCTCAACTCTTGGATAAACTGGGTAGTAGTGGTTTAAATATCATTTGTGACCATCCAACCTATGAAGGAATCGATCCAGATCACCCTCTAGCTAAAGGAGCAGTTGGTAAAGGAGGGGTACCATTACCTACCTTGATCGATATGGAAGATATGCTTGAGGATGTGCCTCTGGATAACATAAATTCCTCGCTCGTTATTTCTACCGCGCCGAGCATAGTAATCCTGGCTCAGTATCTTGCTGTAGCTGAGAAAAGAGGGATACCCCGTGAAAAACTTAGAGGCACTATTCAAAATGAGCCGATACTGGGTCGTTATCGCGGGCATCTGCCTAGCTGTCGGCATCTAGACCTTTGTTTGAATTTAGCTAGCGATGTCATCGAATATTGCGCTATGTACCTGCCATCGTGGACGCCAAACAACACAAACCCAGCAATCCAGCAAAGATATGGCATTGATACTGGTTTAGAACTAGCTATCTGTTTCAGCGTTCTCCTCGTTTACTTGGATGAAGCTAAAAGACGCGGATTAGACGTAAGTCAGGTAGCCCGTAAACTGGCCGTAATGACCGAGACAGATATAAATTTTTTCGAGGAAGCTTGCAAGTTTCGGGCAATGAGGCGATTATGGGCTAGGCTGTTAAGGGAAAGGTTTGGCATTACCGAGGACAAAGACTTGCGGTTGAGGATTGGTAATGAAGCTGGTGGGCTTGCCTTATATCCACAAGATATCCTTAACAACATACCCAGATTAACCTTGATAACTTTAGCTTCAGTATTAGGTGGTGTTCAATCTATATTTGTCCCAGGATATGATGAACCGGTTTCTTTACCAAGCGAAGAAGCTCACAAGCTCTCTTTACGCATTCAACAAATCATTGCTCATGAAACAGGTGTGACAAACGTAGTCGACCCTCTTGCTGGATCCTATTACGTTGAATGGCTAACGAATAGAATCGAGCAGGAAACGAGAAAGCGTATGCAGCAAATAGATCAAGCTGGTGGGATTCTTGCCTGTATAGAGAGTGGATGGTTAGATGAGAAACTGGATAAAGCTGCCATAGCATATTACCGTGCTATTCTTGATGAACAAAAAATAGTAAAAGTGGGTGTAAACCTCTTCCGTGAAGCTGTTCCCACGACTATGAAGCAGCGGTTTCGGGTTCCGGAGCAAGCTTCCCAACGCGAAATACAAAAAGTAAATGAATTGAAACGCAATCGAGATAATGAGAAAGTGGTTCAGGTATTGGCGCTGCTATGGAACAAAACCAAGGAAAAGAGAGAGAATCTAGTACCTTATGTTATTGAAGCAGTTAAGGTATATGCTACCATAGGTGAAATTTTTGGAACGGTCCAGGAGGCTTATGGCTATCCTTATGACTCAATGAACGTATTAAGTTCACCCTTTAAATTTCCCCTCCCCCCAACTCCTCCCCACCAGGGAACGAAGAATTATAAGGGATTGTGCAAGTGACTATATTAGAAAAGAGAGAGGAAATAAATGGCTCAAGAAAGGATTAAAGTGCTCTTGGCTAAACTTGGACTGGATGGTCATGATATAGGAATGAGGGTGGTAGCTAGTAAACTTAGAGAGAGCGGAATGGAGGTGGTTTACCTCGGGTTATTCCAGACAGAGATGGGTATAGCTAACAGCGCCTTGCAAGAAGATGTCGACCTAATAGGTTTGAGCTTCCACGCAGATGATCACATGGTATTCGTCCCAGGAGTTGTAGCTGAACTTAGGAAAAGGGGCGTCTCTATTCCAATAGTGGTTGGAGGGATAATTCCCGACGAAGATTCTATCGCGCTTTCAAAGCTGGGAGTAAAAGCAATAATTCAACCTTGGTCTTCATTAGAAGAAATTGCCAATAATATCCGCGAAATTATATTACAGAGTCAGGTGTAGAGTTCAGAGCAGAGGGAAAATATGTATGTTAGAGAATGCATGATTGAAAATATTCCAACTGTGACTGTCCAAACATCTTTACTAGATGCTCAAAAAGTTATGCAGGAGCATGGGATCGACTATTTGCTCGTAGTGACTGATGAGAAGCTAGAAGGTTTGTTCACTAAGGATGAACTTGATGAAGTAGCGTCATCCCCTCCAGCCTCAGATAGCGCTTGGCAATTGAAGTATATCTTAAGCTATAGAAGAGTGGGAGAGATAATGAGGAAACAGATTGTCACTATTACTCCTGATACAACGGTGGAGGAAGTACATAGTTTAGCCAAACAGCACGATCTTAAGATATTGCCGGTGGTTGAACGTGGCAAGCTCGTAGGAGCAGTTAACACATCCGATTTGCCAGGCGGGAGTTGATGAAAGTTATAGGAGCAGATATCATCGATTATTTAAAATTGATAAGGGAGATCACACAATAGTCAATTATAAGGGTTGGTCAGCAGGGTAGTTCCTCTACCTTATCCTACGCCTACAGTAACAAAGATCGCTGAGGCCATCTGTGAGCAAGCTCTGCTAGTAGTAAGAGCCACCAAGGAGTCTGCGATAAAAGGCATAGATATGACTCTAGAACAAGGACTAGCTCTAGAGTTCACTTCGGCTGAGAAAATCATAGCAACTGAGGATGCCAGAGAAGGTACTCGAGCTTTTGCTGAAAAGAGAAAGCCTCAATATAAAGGGAAATGCAAATCTCTAAGAGGTTCATATCCCTCTCCTAATTTTACATATATAATATTTTAAGTTGGAAATAAAGTTATAAGGAGCAGTACATGAGCGTTAGAGTATCACTTGAGACAAGGTTAACTGATATGTTAGGTATAGAGTACCCCATATTTCAAGGAGGGATGGCTTACGTGGCGCTGCCAGCATTGGTAGGTGCTGTTTCCAATGCTGGTGGTCTAGGAATTCTCACTGGGACGTCTTACACCCCTGAGCAATTGCGAGACAAAATAGGAGAGGTAAGAACGCTGACGAATAAACCTTTTGCTATAAATTTCTCTCCTGCCTGCCCTTATCTTGAGGCCAATTTGGATATTTGCATCGAAGAAAAGATTTTAATCCTCACCTATGGCCGAGGCAGGCATACCACTGAGCTGATTATCGATAAAGTTAAGCCTCACGGAATCGTGTGTATTCCCGTAGTGGGCAATGTTAGACAAGCACTACGAGTAGGGCAGGAAGGAGCTGATGCAGTAATTGTTTCTGGCCTTGAAGGCGGAGGTCATGTATCACATGTTAGCACCTTGGCCTTGTTGCCTCAGGTCATCTCTAAGATTAACATTCCCGTAATTGCCACTGGTGGTTTTGGCGATGGCAAAGGTCTGGCTGCTGCCTTAGCTCTGGGTGCTGAGGGAATTCAAATGGGCACTAGATTTATCTGTACTCAGGAAAGCCCCGTGCCTCTAAGCATCAAACAAATGATGCTTAGAGCTACATCCGAAGATACCATAGTAAGTGGTAAGATCACCGGGCTACGCACAAGAGTATTAAAGAACAAGCTTACAGAAAAGCTTATAGACATGGAAGATAGAAAGGTACCAATAAGCGAATTCAACCGTGCTGCTGAGGGGACAGGAAGTAAAGCTTTTGTAGATGGCGATACGGAGTGGGGATCAGTCTGGTGTGGTCAGATTGCAGGAATGATTGAGGACATACCCACTTGCAAAGAACTTATTGAGCGTATGGTAGATGAGGCAAGGAGCACATTAGAAATGGCAAGAGGTTTATTTATCTCATGAGATTTATTAAGGTGGAGGCTGAAAATTTTCTTAGGGGGAACTGAGATATGTACTACGACATAAAAGGAGGACTGTATTATACCAGAGGAGTGATATCGGTGTCTTAGGGTATATCAGGGTTTTGGAACTAGCTGAGTTAGAAGCTGATTTTATAGAAATTGAGGCGACTGGTAGTGATGATACGAGAATGCTCCACCTATTCTTATCACCTGCTAATGATTGACAGTCACTGTTATATATCTTACTATAAACAGGCATGAATGAGACATTCCTTGATAACAGCAATTCTTATAAGTTGCAGTTTATAACGTCATGAGCGC
>JAXHSX010000092.1:0-10661 GCA_034190625.1 Chloroflexota bacterium | reverse complement strand
CACAGCCATTCTACTCTGCTCTGCTGGATGGGTGTATTGAGCATGGAAAGGATTGCAGAGATTATAAATACTTCGCCGATACAATAGTCCAGCCTGTAGGTCAGGTAACTTGTGTTAATTCACTGGCGGCGATTAAAAAGCTGGTTTTTGATGATAAGAAGGTTACTATGGCAGAGCTGGTGGAAGCCCTGAAGAATAACTGGGAGGGGAAGGAGGAGCTTCGGCAGATGTTCCTCCGAGCTCCCGAGTTCGGCAACGATGATCCTTATGTTGATGAGATAGCAAGAGACTTCACGCTGAGGAATGCCCAAGTAGTTCACAGCTTCAAGAATATCTGGGGCTACGAGTATGCCGAGGATGGGACTGGTGGTGCCAGCTACTATGGCTGGAGCGGGCTCACTGGGGCAACTCCTGATGGCAGGAAGGATCGTGACCTGTTTAGCGATGGAACGGTCTCGCCAGCCATTGGCAGTGACAAGAAGGGACCAACGGGGGTACTAAAGTCCGTTGGTGCTATAGACCATACACACACTTTGACTCACTTGTTTAATCAGAGGTTCTTACCCCAGTTCCTGGAGGGAGATAACCGGGAGGCTTTTGTTTCATACCTCAGAAGCTTTATCGACCTTGGCATCCACCATGTCCAGTTCAACATTGTGGATAATGAGACCCTGCTGGATGCTCGAAAGCACCCCGAGAAACACGGTGACCTGGTGGTAAGAGTGGCTGGTTATAGCGCCTACTTTATCGACTTGAAAGAGGAAATTCAGGACCAGATCATGGAAAGAACACAGCAAACCTTGAATCGTTAGATACGGCAAAAGTTTGTCTTTTAACGGTCTGGGGACTGGGTGCACAGTAAAGTCGCGGGGGCTGGGTTGAATCGACTGAAGGATAAAACTTAGCTCCCGCAATCTTTTGGTGTTTTGAGGACTCCCGAGAAATGGTTTACAATAAACAAAGCAGAGAGTGATGTTTTAGGTGTTAGTAGATAAAAAAGGTTTAATCTTCAATATCCAGAGATTTAGCCTTCATGATGGCCCTGGTATCAGAAGTACAGTGTTCATGAAAGGTTGCCCGTTGCGTTGCCGCTGGTGTAGCAATCCGGAATCGTGGAATCCCTACCTAGAAATTATAACTCATGACATAAAATGTATTAGATGCGGTAAATGCGAGCAAATCTGTTCCGTAGGTGCCATCACTATTGACTCAGAGGGCAGGAAAATTGACCGAGCAAAGTGTACCTTATGTCTCGAGTGTGCAGAAGTTTGTCCCACTGGAGCCATAAGTATCGCTGGTGAATATGTGACTGTAGATGAGGCGCTGAGAGAAGTTGAAAGCGACAGCTTATTTTACCAGCACTCGGGAGGGGGGGTAACCGTTTCAGGAGGTGAGCCGCTATTACAGTGGGAATTTGTCTACGAGCTGCTGAAGGCATGTAAAGAAAAGGGCTTACATACTGCTTTGGATACCAGCGGATATAGTTCGTGGGATCGCATAGAAAGGGTCTTGGAATATGTTGACCTTGTCCTTTTTGACATAAAGCATATGGATCCAAAGCAACATAAAAAAGGAACCTCAAAGAGCAACTTGCTGATCCTCGATAATGCAGCAAGAATTGCAGCTAGAAAGGTGAGGCTTTGGCTAAGGGTCCCTCTCATCCCCGGCTATAATGATTCAAGGGAGAATATCGAAAAGGTAGCGCAATTTGGTTTAAAAATCGGGGCAGAAAAGATTTCGATCCTACCTTATCATGAATGGGCGATATCCAAATATGGGCAATTAGGTAGACGTTATGCCCTGAGAGGGGTTAAACCACCAGATGATGAGCAGGTTCAAAGGACTCGGGAATTAATTGAGGCTTTTGGGATAGAAGTAGGTATTGGTAGGTAGACGCGAAAGAATAGTAAACAGTGACATGAGAATAGGTCTCATTGCTGACACACATATACCTGAAGCTGGCAAAGAGCTTCCTCGTCAGGTGAGGGAAGCCTTCAATGGGGTTGACCTTATCCTTCATGCTGGTGACCTGATTGTTTTATCTGTGTTGGATTGGTTGGAGGTTATAGCTCCCGTGCTGGCTGTTCGAGGCAATGGCGATTGTGGCCTACCCTCGGACCCACGCCTTAGAGAAACCCAGGTGCTGACCGTAGCTGGCAAGCGCATAGGCCTGTGTCATTATCCAGGGCTTCCTGAGGAACCCTCTTGGAGGACACTGGACAAGGTTATGGAGAGGAATTTCAATGGTCCTGTAGATGTCATCGTCTTTGGCCATACGCATGTGGCAATTGTCGAAACTTACAATGGAGTGCTCTTAGTAAATCCTGGTAGTCCCAGCTTCCCCAGAGGCATGGTAGGTCTGTTGGGCACGGTAGGTATACTTCGTATCGAGGATGACACGGTTGAAGCTTCTATTACTCCGCTATATTGGTGATTTCTAGCAGAATATATTTGCTAAGGCTGTAGATTTTGGGAAATTTGGCGTCTTGAAAAAGAAAGGGGGTATGAAGTGGAGAAAAAGTCGAATGTGGTCTTAAGTGTGCGTTACTGCCCGAAATGCGGAGCGGGACTGACTTCGTGGAATTATGCTGATGGCATGGGCATTTCTTACGAAACTTGCCAATGTTCCTCCTGTGGTCTGACGTGGCAAGTTACACAATTATCATCCGGCGAGGTAAGAATTGCTGAAGTCTCTCCTGACGAAGGGTCACCAGAGGAACTTCTTGGTTTTTAGGTTGGATGCAGAAAATAAAGCCTTGACACAGTATCAGCATGGAGATCATGACTTGCCTTTAAGCCCTGCCGCTTAATCTGGCTATCCTCCGCCCAGCGTTGACATAAAGTGCACCTCATCACCCTCGCTCAATGTAAAGTCCCAGTCTGCCTGCTGGGCATTAACAGCAAAGATCAGAGTGTGGAAATGGTCCTCGAGACTGGGAAAATCTGCTGCTAGCTTCAAACAGAGGGTGGCGACGCTATCTCCTTCCTCTATCTCTGCTTCGATCTCGTCTTTGCCAACTTCCTGCTGACATCTACCAAAGAATTTAACTTTGATTATCATAAAATGAACAGTTAAAACAACTTTTATCTTATGTTTGTTGAGCTTGCAATTCCTGGTAAAAGACCTCGAAGTTCTGTTTGCCAAAAACACAGAAAACCAGCCTCTCCAAACAGGTGTTGCTTTTAAGATAGCCAATAGCTGTAGAAAGCATGGTTTTAGCACATCTATCCAGTGGAAAGCCGAATCTGCCCGCACTGAGTGGAGGGAAGGCAATACTTCTCAGACGGTATTCGTCCGCCAATTTCAGAGTGTTCAGCATAGCGTTCCTCAGCTTTTCTTCTTCATTACCTTCACCCATTTGTGGCGCCGCAACATGAATTACGTACTTAGCTTCCATGTATCCTCCAGTGGTAATCACGGCTTCCTCCGTCAAAATTCTTCCTATTCGGTCTAATTCCTGTTGAATCTCTGGTCCTCCTCTACGGTCAATCTCACCACTAAGTCCCGCTCCTAGCTTCAGCTCTGGTGTCATCGGATTAACTATGGCATCAACGTCCATGAAAGTTAGATCGCGCTCAAATATCTCTAGAGTACGATTGTTGATCTTTGTTTCCACTCGTTCTCCTCCATGTATCTCCATATAATGGCGCCCACCGGGAGCAAATCCCATCAGGGTCTCCTGCTCACTCCTCCACCTTTTATCCTTCTCTGTCAGTCCCAGGCTACCCAAAATGTTCCACACCCTTTCCCTATCCCACTCATAGCAAAATACCTTCATTGCAGGCAAAGGTCCATAATCGCCCGCTTTCCTACGATACTTGACATCAGGAATTTCGCCGCTCTCTACATAGGGGTCAAGCTTAACTGCTAACTCATCCAGTCGATCCCCTGGTGCCAATATTACCCACGCCCCACCCTGCTCCGCAAAATCAATCCACTCCCAAAGGCTTTTATCTCTGTCCCACTCTGAAGCTCGACGTACCCATATCCAGTTCAACTTCGGATCGTCTAGAATCATTTAGATTTCCTCCTTCTTTTTAAGTATTCATCACTCCCACATACCTTACAGTTAGGCCTCTTGGTTAAATTGACAAAGTTAAATTCCATCTTCTCTAGATCAATGTATAATATCTTACCGGCGAGCAGATTGCCAAAATCAGCGAGCAGCTTAATTGTTTCTGTAACTTGTAACATAGCCATCAAGGCTGGAGCTACGCCAAAAACTGGAGATGGCTCTACGTTTTTAGGAAGAGTAGGGAAAACACAAGCCAAGCAAGGAGTCTTACCCGGAATAATGGTGGTAACCTCACCAAGGAGACCTTGAACCCCTGCATGAATGAACGGTATTCGTTCTGCTACAGAAGCTGAATTCAGGATAAACCTGGTCTCGAAGTTGTCCATTCCGTCTACTACCGTATCTGCATTCTTAATAATGTCTCTCACATTGTCTTCGGTGATCCTTTTAAAAAGAGGGGTAACCTCTATTGAAGAGTTTAACATGGTAAGTTTTCGCGCTGCTGAGGAGGGCTTCTTCTTGCCTATATCGGCTTCCCAGTAGAGAACCTGCCGATTCAAATTTGAGAGCTCTACAGAGTCGCAATCTACTAGCGTAATATGTCCCACTCCAGCGGAGGCTAAGTAAATAGAGGCAAGGCATCCTAATCCTCCAAGCCCAGCCACAACCACATGAGATTCCTTAAGCCTTTTCTGTCCCTCCTCACCGAAATCTGAATATAGAATCTGCCGTTCATATCTGATGAGATCATTTTGAGTGAGCATGGATCTTTTCCTCTTTGTTTTTCCCGCTTATAAGGCAGAACTCGAACCCCAACAAACCGTATAAGTGGGGATTATCAATAATAATTTTCTATTGGCACCGACCATTCCTATTGTATACAAGTTGTAAAACACTATCAAGGCATCGCTCGTTTTACCTGGCTAATCCTGTCCTGGCTGTTCTCTTCATCTGGGACAGCTCTACTGAGTATGGTTTGCCTGATCCCGAAAGCGAAGCAAAGAATGCTAAAAGAACTAAAATTGACTCTCTGGGCTTGCAAGTTAAAAATAGGTTTCTCTACTTGTTTGATTTCGAAGTTGAATGGTGGCACTCAATTGAGTTGCTCAGTATAAAGGAAGAAGAGCACATGGGGAAACCTCACCGAATTGTGGAGAGCAAAGGTGAAGCACCACTACAATATCCTCCTTCGGAGGAGTAGTTGCGCTTCTAGTCAGAATCACTGCTATCAGTTATACTTGTTTTGTACCAATGTAGCTTAGAAACAGAGCAGCGATTTAACAGGACACCAGTTTATTCGAGACAGTGAAGAATTGGGTTTGCCCTGTTATATAAAGCATCAAGGGCTTTTCTGGTTATAGTTTTTTAAAGATATGCCGATAATAGAGTATAGAGACAAAAAGCCAAAGATAAACTCCAATGTATTTATTATGAACAGCGCTACATTAATCGGCGACGTTGTGCTTAACAGCAGCGTTTTAATTCTTTCAAATGCGGTTTTGAGAGGCGACTTCAATCAAATTTACGTAGGAGAGAAAGTATGTATTCAGGAGAGTTCTATTCTAAATCCTGTATTACAGGAACCGATAAGAGTAGAAGGTCACTCGATAATAGGATACGGTGCAAAAGTGCATGGAGGAACAATTGAAAAGGGCGTGTTCTTAGGGACAAATTCCGTAGTCTTGCAAGGTGTAAGAATAGGTGAGAATTCGTTAGTTGCTGCAGGTTCCATACTTACAGCAAATATGATAATCCCGCCGAGATCATTAGTAGCGGGTGTACCGGCTAAGATAGTGAGAGAGCTTAGAGATGAAGATATAGACTGGATAGCAGGAGCTGTGTTGGGGTACATGGAGATGCTTGAGGACTATAAGACTGAATTAAAGAAGTGGGAAATCCGATACACTGTGTGATAGTTTGAGGCAAGCTTAATAAAACTATATGGTATTAAATGACCTGCCCTTATCTTCTCCCTCATTCTATCTCCTATACCGGCAGCTCTCATTTTTCGGGGGAAATTACCCCTGCTTCTCATGGTGGCCAAGCCACTTCACACGTGGCTGTTGTTCCCTAACTGAATTAAAAAACCGCTCATCCGCGGTCCAAAACTCACAATCCATAATTTCAGCCAAGGCTAGGTAGTGGGCATCGTAGACAGCTGTCCTTTGTAACTTTTGGGCGAGTTGAAGAGCCCGAATGTGCAGCCGAGGGCTTTCCCAGATCTCAATTCCCATATTTAATAGACCCTTCAAGAGGTGTTCAGCGTGGGATAGAGATATTTGTCCCTTTATTGCCCTGCGGTGGAGGACATTGGTTATCTCGATAAAAAGCAGACAAGGAGCTATTGGCTTGGTTTCTTCAGCCAGCCATCGGTCACCGAGAGATAATGCCTCTTCTGTGTAAGGTTCCTTTAGTACCCATTTGACAGCTAAGCTGGCATCTACTACAGCATAGCCCTTCACCGTTGGCCTACTCTCTCTTCTCGAATCTGGCGAATCAACTCTGCTGAGTCATCAGGAAGCCTGCTATGCCCAAAAATTGACTCCTGGAGCATCCTCGCCTCTCCTATTGCTTTGGAGTCAAAGTTGCCTAAAGTTATTACACCGTACTCCTCCCGAGCAAGCTGCTGTTCAATAGCCAAAAGGCAGTATTCCCGCATAGTGGTATTTCTACGGGCAGCAGCGACCTTGAGCCGTATTCGAAGGGCTGACGTCATATCGAGGGTAAAACGACTGGTGCTTTTGGTCTTCATCTTTATCACCTCGACAACATTATACATAAAGGTATCTAATACTGCAATATTGGATTTCAGCATTATGACTTATCCAAGCCCAGTTAGAATACTAACATGAACTTGAAGCAAGTCAGTTTAAAGCAAAAACCGAAAAGTCATTTGTTTTTCTCACGATCTCTAGTCCTGCAGAAATGTGGCATTTGCTAGCTAAAATTTGTGCTATCAGAGATACTACTCTTGTGCCAGCGTAGCTCAGCGGCTGTCTATTATCAAATATTGCTGATACCAGTGCTTCAGTTACCGATACCAGCATTCAATAATGAGGTAATACTGGCAGTGAGACGGAAGCACTAGATTCTAATCCCTTTGTAAGTGCTACCCTTATAATGTATACTCCGTCTGATGGGTAGTTCAGACAGGTGGATTTGGAGATAACCTGATGTATTATTTTGCCTATGCCTCTAATCTCAGCCTTAAGCAGATGTCGGAACGCTGCCCTGATGCCAAACCCAAGGACGTAGTTACCCTGCCCAATTACAAGTTGATATTCGCCGGATGGTCCAGAAAGTGGCGCGGCGGAGTCGCCAGCATCAAGCCGCATAAAGGCGAGAAGGTTATCGGTGCTATCTATGAGGTATCGGAGAGGTGTTTGAGGGTATTGGATAAATATGAGGATTGTCCTGCCACCTATAAGCGGAGGAACATATTTGTATTCGCAGATTTTGGCGATCCCATAGAAGCCGTGACCTATATCAAGGCCGAGCAATCAGAGGAGACAGAACCTTCGCGGGAATACCTGGCAACCATTAAGCAGGGTTACAAAGAGTGGGAAATCGTTTAAGCGGGGGAGGATTTAGAGGGGCAACTCAGGTGCAGATTTCGGAGTTGAGATGCATGAAAGGCATAATGTAGTAATTGAAAGGGGTTATGAGCTTTAAGTTTGCCACAAGTAGCTTCTAGATACTACTTAGACTAACGGGTTTCTAGTCCTTTTCTTAAAAACAGCCTCAAGTTCAACTCTGCGTGACCTACTTGAGTAATACTATTACACTAGCACTCCATTACGAAAGGGTTGAATCTTAAAATAAAGATAACAACATATTGAGAAAAACAGTGAACAAGGAATTTGAATACACGGGTGAATGGTGGCTCCCTAGCAACCGAGATAAAAGAATCGCTGGTAGACTCAGATTCAATCAGAATGAGGGGGCAGTATTAGAATTAGATGGATGCTTTACAGACAATCAATATATAGGTGAATTATTTAACCCCGTGATTGTCAATGGTGTATCATCCACTGGTAGCAACATTACTTTACACCGCTGTTTCGGAAAGAGTTTGCACCGCTACGGTTGTGGTTATCCCGGGGTTTCCACTTCGGAGCTATATGCCCATGAAGTCTTTGTGGGTGTTCATTTTGAGGAACAAGAGGACATTAAGTTTAAGCACTTGTTTGTATGTTATTCGCACTTAGACGAGTGGCTCCATATATCAGGTTTCGATTTTAAGTATAGCGAAGAGGAACTGGTTCTAAAATATAAGTCCCCCGATCCTATTCGAGTTCTGGTAAGCGGAGAACTGGAATTGTTCATACGTTTTAAATATTCCTCTACTAGTGCGCTGACCAAATTTGAAATTAGGCAAGAAGCAGATATAAGCATAGTCCCTGTAGGGGAAATGCATTCCGAGGAGTACCTAAAGATAATGCACCGAATACAGGATTTTTTAAGCTTTGCAATCATGGAGCCTGTATACCCATTGTCTATTGAAGGAGTAACAGGACGGGATGAAAACGACATGCCTAAGCGAGTAAGCGTATTTTATGGAATCCCCAATATTGTAAAATCAACTACGGAAACTGATTTGTTAATGCCGCTCTTTACCTTCGACAAAATTTCGAACGATTTCGAACGTTTACTGCGAAGTTGGTTTGAAAAAGCGGAACAGTTGGAACCAGTATCTCAACTATACTTTGGGTCCGTATACAATCCTCATATGTATTTGGAGCAGAGGTTCTTGTGTATTATCCAAGCCTTAGAATCGTACCATAGAAGAAGTGCGGGCAATTGTGAATTACCAGAGGGAAAACATGAAGAACGGATTAAAGAAATTCTCGACGCAGTCCCAAAGGAACACAAGAAGTGGCTAACTGGCAAACTTGAGTATAGCAATGAACCTAGTTTACGAAGACGATTACAGGAGCTTTTAAGGGCTCATGATAAGACTATGTCTGAGTTCTTAGGAGGAAGAAAGAACTTTATTAACAAAGTGTGTGTAACTAGAAATTATTTGATTCATTATGACCCAACATTGAAAGATAAAACAGCGAAAAAGGAAGAGCTAAATGACATCACACTTCGGTTAAGAGTCTTAGTTGAGGCGTGTCTATTAAAGGAGTTGGGATTTGGCTCTGGTGACATACACAATCTTCTTTCTTCGAGGTATAGGAGGATAAGGATATAGAAACTAAACTATCCAAATTAAAAACCTCGACCATTTGAACCATGAGTCACTTTTCTTTAGGTTGATAAAATTTTACTTCACATAATATTTGCCTTAGCCATTTAGGTTTCTTATCCCGTAAGGTGAAGGGGAAAGTGCTAGTGTAGCGTATCGTAAATAGCTTTACAATGATTAACCTTTTCCATAATAGATTGAACCGAAGCTGTCCAGATGAATGGTTTTGGGGTTTTGTTGTATTCATCCCGGAATTCACAAATGCTGTGGTACGCCAACTGCCTTTGCGTTCGAATTTGGCACACAAGTTTTTTGTGTGCTAAAAATTGCCAGTTATGATACACAAACCATTTTGCGTTTAATAGAATATCTACAAAAACGCTATTCCCCAATGGTCATTAGACTTGTAAATACCATGACTGTAGGACGTCTGCCTTTACCATCTCGTAGAATCTCAAGTATATCTCCCTCTTTGAGTTCTCCTAAGATCCTTGGTGCGCTTGCTTTAGGAATGCCAGAACGTTTGACGAACTCTGTGGTGCTTAGGGTGGTGCGTTCAAAAATCGTGTCTAGTGCCTTAATAGCAAATTGCGACTTGGTGAACTATTTACATGCCATAAATTATATTTATGGCGTGCTATTGGGATTGCATGCCGTTTGTGATAGAAATAAATTTTCTACCCGATGAATTCGTATTGAAGGTATAGTCCTGTTGGTTTATAATATGTCCTTTGAAAACGTAGTGTCAGCCCCGTGATTTGCCAGTAGAGTTTATTTTATTTCGGGGAGATTATGGGGTGTTTCGTAAGAGATGAGTATACCAACTGTCTTTGGTTCTGAGTTCGTAGGTGCAACACTACTAGGTCTGGCTATAGGTTTAGGTATTCTGGGGCTTGCGTATGGAGTCAGAAAATTGGTTAAGCGTGGCGAAGTTGAGAACGTCGAGAAATCAGTTAAGAAAGCAAAGGGAACAGCGAGTACGAAAGTAAAGGCGGGTAATTTTTATATTGGTGACCTTGTAGTGAGTCCGCTTGAAGCCATGGCGGGGGAGGTAGTGAACATCTCCTATAAGGTAGGCAATGCCAGCAAGACCGATCGCGTTTATACAGCGAAATTAAAAATAAATGGCGAAGAAGCGGGCGGGCTGAATATCAGCTTGGCTCCGAAGGAAACAGGGCTGGCGACTTTTACTGTAGCCGAGACTGTTGCTGGTGAGTATAAAGTAGAAGCCGATGGTTTGGAAGGTATGTTTATTGTTCTTCCAGCCAGTATTACTATTAGCGCTATCGATATCAATCCCCGTCGATCTATAGAGGGGGGACAGGTTAGTATTGTAGCTGAAGTGACTAACAGCGGAGGAGTCATCGGCACTCAGAGCTTTGAAATTACGTTAAGAGATAAAGTCATTGCCTCAGAGGAACTGACATTGGCTCCTGGGGCGAGCCAGAGGGTCG
>JAXHSX010000091.1:0-4614 GCA_034190625.1 Chloroflexota bacterium | reverse complement strand
TTTTGATTCTCACTGCTTATGATGATGACGAGTATGTACTGGGACTGCTTGATGCTGGGGCTGGCGGGTATCTCCTGAAAAGCGCTAGAGGACGTGATTTGGTCGATGCTATTTGGACTATACGAGCAGGCGAGTCAGTACTTCATCCCAACATCATCGCCAAATTATTGAAGCGAGCTACAACGGCGCCAGTGGAAGAGCACAAACACGCAGAATTACTGAGTGAGCGAGAATCGGAGGTACTTAAATTGGTCGCTTTAGGGATGAACAACAAAGAAGTAGCCGAAAAGCTGTTTGTCAGTCAGCGCACTGTTAAAGCTCACCTGACCAATATCTTCAACAAATTGAATGTTGCCTCACGTAGTGAGGCAATAGTTAAAGGATTAAAATGGGGATTAGTCACCCTGGAAAGTACTACTGGCAAACTCCAAGATTAAGAAGTCCACACCTTTGGATTATAATTATCCTATTCGTTGTCCTAACCCTGTCTCATTTTAGCCAGTTCCTAACTTACATACCTGTCTTGAGCGACATCTCGTTACCTACAACTCTGGGTCTTTCACGGCACAGTTTGGAGCGGCTTCTTTATTTACTCTTGGTGTTATATTCTGGCTGGGCATTAGGGATAATTGGTGGTGTTGCATTATGGTTATCAAGCGGTGTGGCAATGTTACTTCGTGTGTTCCTGATTTCCCCCCATTTTAGAGATGCACTACTAGAAAGTTTCGCCAGCTTGATCATCGGTGCTTTAGGTATTATGCTCATGAGAATGTGGCGGAGCAGCAGCAAGCGCGAGGGAAGGTTAAAAAAGACAATGGATGATTTGCGATCGTCACAACAAAAATATGAAGAGTTATTTGCCAACGCCAGCGATGCTATTTGGATTCACAGTATGGAAGGCAATATCGTTTTAGCTAATAAGGCTTGTGAAAAACTCACCGGCTATCCTGTTCCGGAATTAATCGGCAAGAATGTCTCTCAGTTCCTTAAGCCAGAGGCGTTAGATCTTGCTAGAGGGGTAAAACATAGTATCCTAAGCGGCGGAATTATGGACCAGCGCTATGAGCAGCGATTAATCAGAAAAGATGGCTCTGAAGCGATTATGCAATTAGCTACCCGTCTCATAGTGAGTGGTGGCAACCCCCAAGCTTTTCATAACATAGCTCATGATATAACCGAGGAAAGGAAATTACGGGATAATCTGCAATTTTACCTCAGAGAATGTCTTAAAGCTCAGGAAGATGAACGTAAGCGCCTGTCCTCTGAACTCCACGATGATACTTTACAGCAAATATTGCTTTTAGCACATGGTGTAGATAACCTTGCCTCCCAAACCAGCAGTTACTTGCCTAAAGAGCTAAGAAACGAGTTTGAGAAATTATATGAACTGACTCAAATAAGTTACCAAGGCGTTAAGCGCTATGCTCAAGCTTTAAGACCTCGCATTCTGGATGACTTAGGTTTGGTGCCAGCTCTAAAATGGCTGGCTCAGGAAATAACTAACCTTATTGGAATTAAAGTTCAGGTCGAAACAGATGCCATGCCACCACTAGCTTCAGAAATACAGCTAGTTTTATTCCGTATCGCTCAGGAGGCCTTAAATAATGTTTACCGACATTCAGAGGCCTCTGAAGTCAGTATTGTGCTGGAGCATCAGGTAGATAAGATTAAGATGACCATTAGAGATAATGGCAGGGGCTTTGAGCTTCCTCGGCAGCTAAGTGATTTTGCCAGTCAAGGTAAACTAGGACTTACTGGCATAGCAGAACGAGTCCGGATAATAGGTGGAGAAGTTGAATTTACTTCTAAAGTGGGGAAGGGAACTAAAATAACAGTCAAAGCGCCGACAAAGCTCTATAGCGAAGACAGTGATTAGAACAGCCTAGAGACATTCCTCACAACTTGATAAAGATATTTCTTGCAAAGCGCTTATACTTTCTCCACCCTCACTGCCGAGACTTTGAATTCCGGAATTTTCGACACCGGATCCAGCTTAGGATTAGTGAGGATATTGGCAGGGCTTTCAGCGAAATGGAAAGTCATAAACACCAATCCTGGGGGCAATCCTTCATTCAGCTTAGCTTTAGCGGTGATTTCACCGCGCCGAGAACTGATTTTAACCTTGTCATCCTGAGCTATACCAAGTGTCGAAGCGTCTTTGGGGCTAATTTCCACTGTGCCGCCAGGCTCTATAGTATTAAGCCCGGATACCTTTCGAGTCATTGTCCCCGTGTGAAAGTGATACAAGCTACGCCCTGTGGTGAGAATCAAAGGATAGTCCTTATCCGGTGACTCTCCAGGGGGGATGTATGTTAGGGGGATAAATTTGCCTTTACCTCTAACAAAGCTATTCACATGAAGTATTGGCGTGCCCGGATGCTCGTTGGTAGGACATGGCCATTGGAGGCCACCATTCTCTAACCGCTGATAGCTCATGCCACCATAGCTAGGAGAGAGGTCGCGAATTTCCTCCATTATGTCCATGGAGTTGCTGTAATCAAAGCCCTTAATTCCCAACCTTTTAGCTATCTGGGAAATGATCCACCAATCAGGCTTAGAATCACCGATTGGCTCGATAGCTTTCCTTAACAGCTGTACTCGTCGTTCGGTGTTGGTAAAAGTGCCATCCTTCTCAGCAAAGCTCGCTGCTGGCAAGATGACATGGGCAAACTCTGTCGTTTCAGAAAGGAAAATATCTTGAACCACAAGGAACTCAAGTTTGCCTAATCCCTCCCGGATATGCTTGATATCAGGATCACTAAGTACTGGGTTTTCGCCAATGATATACAGTGCCTTTATCTCCTCGCGGTTAGCAGCTTCAAGCATATCAACCAGAGTTAGCCCTGGAGAGGATGGTAAGGAATATCCCCAAGCGATTTCAAACTTCTCCCTGACATCGGGATTAGCTACTGCCTGGTAGGCAGTATAAACATTGGGCAGAGCACCCATATCACAAGCACCTTGTACATTGTTCTGTCCCCTGAGAGGGTTAACCCCGGTAGATGGCTTACCTACGTTCCCGGTGAGCATTGCCAAGTTGGCGGTAGCCAATACGTTGTCAGTACCATGAGAATGCTGAGTTATCCCCATGGCATAAAGAATAGTGGCGGGGCTGTTATTGGCAAAAATATGGGCCGCCTGAACTATCTTCTCTTGCGGCACACCTGTGATACGCTCGACAGAATCAAGCTTAAAGTCCTTTAACGACTCACTAAAGGCATCAAAGTTCTCACATTTCTCCTGGATAAAGGCTGAGTCGAGCAACCCTTCATCTACTATGACTCGCATCATTCCCATGAGCAGGGCGACATCTGTACCAGGATTATGCCGTAGCCAGATGCTGGCAAAACGGCAGAGGTCGATCTCGCGGGGGTTAGCTACAATAAGGTTCGCTCCGTTATCTACTGCTCTTTTGACCTCTAGCCCAATTAAGGGATGGCTTTCCGTAGTATTACTACCAATAGCCAAAATGCAAGCGGCATTGCCGATTTCGTTAATGGAATTAGTCATAGCTCCACTGCCGAAGCTTTGCACAAGGCCAGCTACAGTAGGAGCGTGACATAGACGGGCGCAGTGGTCAACATTGTTGGTGCCAAGTGCCGCCCGGGCAAATTTCTGCATTACATAGTTCTCTTCATTAGTACACTTAGCTGAGGCAATTACTCCTACTTCGTCTGCTGTATAGCTTCCCAATTTTTTGGCCACCAGGTCTATGGCATCTTCCCACGATGCCTCTTTCAACTCCCCATTCCTTCTTATTAAGGGGGAAGTTAAACGCTCAGGGTGATGGACGAATTCGGCGATACCAAAGCGACCTTTGACACAGAGTTTTCCTTTGTTGACCGGGCTATCCACATCTCCCTGTACGCCTACGATAACATCTTCCCGAACACCCAGATAAATCCCACAACCGCAACCACAATAGGGGCATACTGTCTTCACTTCATAAGCCGGCTTTATCCTATTCTTAGGAACTAACGCCCCAACCGGGCAGCGGACGACACACTCACCACAGGACTCACATCTTGATTCTAAGATTGGCTTGTCCTTAAGGGTTGCAATTCTTGTGGAATAACCACGGAAGGCAAAGTCAACAGCGTGTACCCCTTGAATCTCTTCGCAGGTGCGCACACAAATACCGCAAAGCACACACTTGTTTAGGTCGCGGATAAAAAAGGGGTTTGAATCATCAATAGGAAGGTTTTTTACAGTTGGCTTTAAGCGCTGAAGGCGTTCTTCCTCAATGCCGATATAGGCAGCGATACTATGAAGTTTGTTCTCGGTGTCCCTGACACCTTGAAGATAGTCGGCATCATTGTTCACAATTAGGAGTTCGACAGCTATACGACGTACTTTATTTATCTCAGGGCTTTCCGTCCACACTGCAATTCCTTCCTTTACCGGCTCTTTGCAGGATATGGTAAGACCCTTCCCCTCGATATTAACCATACATAACCGGCATCCTCCAAAAGGCTTGAGGTCTGGATGATAGCATAAATGAGGGATATAAATTCCATGCTCAAGCGCTGCTTTAAGTATAGTATCTCCTTTATTTGCCGTAACTTCTGAGTTGTTGATGGTAAAGACAACCTTGTCCATCATTTCTGATCTCCT
>JAXHSX010000090.1:0-12037 GCA_034190625.1 Chloroflexota bacterium | reverse complement strand
CGTGATCGCCCTACTGGACTCCACCCGGGTATATCGCCTGGCGCGTGCCGTAGCCATGGATATCGAGGTAATGGAATTTGTAGAGGCGGCTCGTCTGCGGGGCGAAGGAGATAAGAGTGTTTACCACCCGCCCTGATACCATTTTTGGTGTAACCTTCTTTCTGCTGTCGCCAGAACACTCCCTGGTTAGGCAATTAACTACTCCGGAGCACAAAGCTGAAGTAGAACAATATATTGCATGGTGTCGACGGCAACCTGAGTATATGAGGACGGCTGTAGGCAGGGAGAAAACAGGGGTCTTTTTAGGAAGTTATGTAATCAATAAATTAAATGGAGAGAGGGTGCCTATCTGGATAACTGACTATGTGTTGTCTACTTATGGCACCGGCGCCGTGATGGGAGTTCCAGCTCATGATGAGAGGGACTTTGAATTTGCGTGTAAATTTCATCTTCCTGTTCGCTCGGTCATTGCACCTACAGGTTCGTCAGGTGATGAGTTAGCCCAAGTATATACAGGTTCGGGCGTAATGATAAATTCGGGGCAATTCACTGGCTTATCGAGTGAGCAAGGTTGTAAGGCAATCTGCATGCTGCTTGAGGAAAAAGATTGGGGCAAGCAGACTGTCACTTATAGCATTCGTGACTGGCTTATTTCCAGGCAGAGATATTGGGGTGCACCCATACCTATGGTTTACTGTGACAAATGCGGTATAGTCCCTGTATCAGAAAATGATCTACCCGTTTTGCTTCCTCCTGATGCTGAATTTAAGCCCACGGGAGAGTCTCCTCTGAAATACTGCCCATCTTTTGTCAACACTACCTGTCCCAAATGTTCCGGTTCAGCACGAAGGGAAACTGATACCATGGACACTTTTGTGTGTTCGTCATGGTACTTCTTGCGTTATGCCAGTCCTAAATCGGATAATGTGCCCTTTGACGCCGAAAAAGTAAAATACTGGTTGCCGGTGGACTTGTACACTGGCGGTGCTGAACATGCTGTTATGCATCTGCTTTATGCTCGTTTCTTTGTCAAGGCCCTGCGGGACATTGGTCTGATTGGCTTTGATGAGCCTTTCAACCGTCTTTTTAATCAAGGCACTATTATTTATCGTGGGGGGAAGATGAGTAAGTCGAGAGGCAATGTGGTTGCCCCTGATGAATTTGTAGCTGAACTAGGGGCTGATGCCGTTCGTGCTTATATCATGTTCATTGGGCCCTGGGAACTAGGTGGGGAGTGGAATGATAGAGGTATAACAGGCATAAGTCGGTGGCTAAATAGAGTATGGAGCTTGGTGGATGTAGAATATGCCAGCCGGAGCGTCGAGTTCGAGGCGGAGAAGGAACTACTCCATATTACTCATAAGACGATTAAAAAAGTGACTGAGGATTTAGAAAACTTCCGTTTCAACACCATGATTGCCAGCCTCATGGAATTTACCAACTATCTCTCCAGGGTTCAGGCAAAGAAGAATGTCTCAGTTTCATTGTGGAAGGAAGCCATTAGTTATTTTTTACTTCTCCTGTCGCCTGCTGCTCCTCACCTTGCTGAGGAGTTATGGACTAGTACGGGATTCCTTTATAGTATTCATGATCAATCCTGGCCAGAGTTTGATGAGGAACTTGTCAAGGAAGAACAAATCACCTTGGCAATACAAATAAATGGCAAATTACGGGATAAACTGCTCGTGCCTGCTTCCATAAGCGAGGTTGAAGTTAAAGAACTGGTATTGGCACAGCAGCGAGTTAAGGCATATACTGGTAGTAAGAAGATTGTAAGTACTATCTATGTTCCCAAGCGGATAATAAATATTGTAGTGGAATGAGAATAACTTTTATTGGTGGTGGGACCATGGGGGAGGCAATGATCAAGTGTCTCCTAGCCGGAGGAGTGGCTACACCGCAGGATATACTGGTGAGCGATATCAGCCTCTCGCGGGGAGAGTGGCTGAGCAAGGAATATGGAGTTGGTACATCGACTGATAATGGAAATGCGGTAGATGGTGCTGACTTAATTGTTCTGGCAATAAAGCCTCCAGATTTATCTCAAATTATGGAGGAGATAGTGAAGGCTGGTCGCTTACAGACTGGAACTTTAATACTATCCATAGTAGCTGGTGTCAGTTTACCCAGCTTATACCAAGGCTTAAATCATTCCGCTATAATTCGAGCTATGCCTAATATGCCGGCACAAATTGGCGAAGGGATAACTGTGTGGACAGCGACTGCTGAAGTAAGTCAGGAGCAAAAAGAAATGGCACAATCCTTACTTAGCTCTTTGGGTAAGGAAGTTTGTGTCGCTGATGAAAAATATTTAGACATGGCTACAGCTTTGAGTGGCAGTGGTCCAGCCTATGTATTTCTTTTCATTGAGTCTCTTGTTGATGCTGGTGTACATATTGGATTGCCACGCGATACTAGTCAGCAGTTAGTCATACAAACCATACTTGGTTCAACTCATACTCTTCAGAAGACAGGCAAACACCCTACTGAGCTGAGGAACATGGTTACTTCACCTGGAGGCACTACCGCGGAGGCACTTCTTCGATTAGAGAGGGGCAAGTTTCGCTCCAGTATACTTGAGGCTGTCGTCGCCGCTTATGACAAAGCTAAAAGTCTATCTACTTCTATCTCGCGAAGAGAGAAATAAATAAATGCGAAATCCTAAGCACTAAATAACAAGGAAACTTGAATTTGTGGTTTTGAGATTGTTTAGAAATTGGGGATTAGGAGATACAATCTATTAAAGGGGGCGAAGGAAAAGGAAATTGGATTCACTGTTTGAATATCGAAGTTGTCCTAGCTGTGGAGAGAAGGATTGTGTTGTGCTATTCGAATCCAATATGAAAGAGAGTGATTTCAATGAAGAGATAACCACTGTGTATATGCTACCTGGAGATAAATACGGTAGGCATGTCAAGTGCCGAAATTGCGGTCTTGTATATGTAAACCCTATTGAGGGCAACGGTAGAATTAATGAGGACTATTCTCAGAGAAAAAACAATGACGCTGACATAATACGTGGAAGTCGACTTAAGGCAGCTAAATCACAAATGCAGTTAGTTGAGAAGTATAGTCGCGGTACAAGCCTCTTAGATATTGGCTGTGGCGAGGGTTTTTTTCTCTTTAATGCCTATAGAATGGGATATACCGTTAAAGGGATCGAATTATCCGAGGAAGCCGCAGAATATGCCAGAAGGGAATTTAACATAGATATAGAAACAAAGCCTTTTGAGGAAGCTGAGTTTCGGGAAAACTGCTTCGACGTAGTTACCTTATGGCAAGTTCTGGAACATGTGCCACATCCACTTGTAATCCTCGAAGAGGTACACAGAATTCTTAAGCCTGGAGGATTAGTGGTGGTTTCAACCCCAGATTTCGGGGGCGTCTTGGCAAAAATTTTGAGAAGAAGATGGTGGAATATAAGAAGGCTACATATTAATCAGTTTGCTACTGGAACTCTCAACGCCATTCTTGAAAATGCCGGGTTTAAGGATATATCATCTGCATATTATAAAGAATGTATAAATCTAACCATGTTAATTATTCCAGTACTGAGATATTTCAAGATATACGAGCGGTTGGAAGCCTTCGTTCACCCTAACTCTGTGTGCGGCAAAATCATGAGCAATATTAGTTTACCGTATTCCTCAAGGCTCGATAACTGTAATGTAATTGGCTTTAAATAGGAGGTTAAAAATGCCAAATATTTCTGCCCAGCAGGGAATCAAGATTGCCGCGAAGGGTATCCGTAACTATATAACTACCAGTCCTTTAGTAGTTTCCTTTGAGGTAACGCTTTCCTGTAATTGCAACTGTCAGCATTGTGACCTTGGCGGTATAAGAAGAGACGAAGAACAGATTAAACCAGATGAATATACCAAGTTGACCCGACTTTTCAATCCACCTGTGGTGCAGATCTCGGGTGGAGAACCGCTGTTACGTAAAGACATAGTAGACATAATTAAAGCCATTAAACAATCTGATGGGCTGCCATACGTGATATTTGTTACCAATGGCGTGCTGTTAAACGAGAGCAACTACTTGCAGTTGTGTGAGGCGGGGGTAAATCAATTTTCTGTATCACTTGATTTCCCTGATGAGCGACATGATGAATTTCGGCGACACCGTGGGCTGTTTAAACATCTTGAAGAAACAATTCCCCGCCTGGCAGTGTTCGGTCACCACGATATTATTTTAAACTCAGCAATAACAAAAGCCAATTTGAGGGATGTCATACCCTTAGCGCAAAAAGCTAAGGATTGGAATGTTTACATTTCTTATAGTGCCTATACTGCACTACGAACAAAGGATAGGGGTTATTGCATCGATACCAGAGAAGAATTTGACTTGTTACGACGAACCATTGATGAGCTTATAGAATTAAGAAAGAAAACCAACTATATAACCAACTCTAAAGCGGTACTTCTGGACACTCTAAAGTTCCTTGAACAAGACCGCATGCCAAATTGCCAGGCTGGTAAGAGGTTCTTTGTCGTCATGCCCGATGGCAGCCTTATTCCCTGCTCCATGCATCGAAACAAATATTCCAGTCAAAAAGAGATGATAGAAAAGTTTTCCCTAACTAACAAGTGTGATGGTTGTTATGTTGCTATAAGATCTTATAGCGAACAATCGCTCCTGGGGCAGCTAGGCAACATACCAAATTACGCCAAGCTGCTTGTTGCGCATTAGCGTTATTTGAGGCACCGTAGACTACGAGATATACTTCGCTTTACCGCGATGATGTCTAGGTAACTGCCGGTGTTTCGCCTGGATGCAGGTTACGCCATTTTTTCAGAAGTTGCTCTTGCGTTTCCTTATGCTCCGTGTCGAGTTCACAACAATCTACGGGGCAGACCTCGACACATTTGGGTGATTCAAACCACCCGACGCATTCAGTGCATTTGTCGGGGTCGATAATATAAACGGTCTCCCCTTCTGTTATGGCTTCGTTTTTGCATTCTGGCTCGCAAGCCCCACAGCTAATACACTCGTCTGTAATCTTGTATGCCATTTCCTAATACCTCCTTGAATATGAATTTGCCTGTATCGATTTTATCATTTATATATTCCTGTGGAAACCTTGGTAAACTAAAGGGAAGCCCTTTCCTTTAGAGCTGTAGCAACGTGTTTAGGAACGAGACCTTCAAGATCACCTCCTAACATGGCGACCTCCTTGATCAAGCTGGAACTAAGGAATTGGTATCGACCGCTTGTCATAAGACAGATTAACTCAATGTCTGGTGACAGTTTCTTATTCATCAACGCCATTTCAAATTCGCGCTCGAAATCGGAAATAGCTCTTAAACCACGGACCATAACCTTGCTACCTACATTACGTACAAAATTGACAACAAGTCCCTGGAAAGGCTCAATCTGCACATTAGGCAAGTCAACCACCGTCTTCTCTAATAGCTCTACCCTCTGTTCCAGAGGGAAAAGTGGTTTTTTATCAGGGTTTTCATAGACTGCGATGATTAACTTATCAAACAAGAGCGATACTCGTTTGATAATGTCAAGGTGTCCGTAACTAATAGGGTCGAATGTGCCGGGATAAACTGCTATTGGCATAGTTAGTTCTCCTTCTGATATGTGGAAATAAAGGTCTCACCATAGTTTCGTTCTTTGACTAGATGTAGGCTATCATAATCAGTGCTCAGGGGAAATCGATTGGCATGACAGATAACAATCGTAGAATTTTCTCCCACCTGCTTCGAGTTACTTAGCCTGGCTAATAAGTCGTTCATAGAAGAGTCAGAATATGGTGGGTCTAAAAAGATGATGTCGTAACTATCGCTCAAGAAGGTGATCGCTTTTTTCACACTGCAGCAATAAACATGGGCTTTATGTAGAACCCCCATTTTCTCCAGGTTATGCTTGATAATATCACAGCACCTCTTCCTGTTGTCAACGAAATCAACCCACTCTGTCTTGCGGCTTAGAGCTTCAATTCCCAAGGCGCCACTGCCTGCATATAGATCCAGAGCCCGTTCCCAGCCTTTGGCGCTATTCTCTAAGATGGAGAAAATTGCCTGCCTCGCTACATTAGTTGTGGGCCGAATTGAGCGTCCGGGTAGAATTTTCAGCTCAGCTCCCTTTACTTGACCTCCAGTAACTCGCATTGCTTTTAGCTTTCTTATATAATAAAACAACCAGCCAGTTATTTGCAAGTGTGCTGGTTTAATAAGCGTTGTTGACGAAAAAAAAAACATATCTTATACTTAACTGGCTGGAAAGCGTAATTGATAAGTTTGGGCGATAAGTAAAGGTTGATATGAGTTCTGGTTTTGAAAGGTTTTCTGAAGAAGCACGCAAGGCACTGACGCGGGCTCAAGGGGAGGCGCAGCGCTTGGGTCATAGCTACATCGATACCGAGCATATACTCCTGGGGCTCATGTCCGAGGACTTAGGAATAGCAGTCAAAGTTTTAACTAACTTAGGTCTCTCCACGAGTAAGGTACAGGCTGCAGTAGAGTTTGTCACCGGGAAGGGTGAAAAAAAAGGTGTGAGTGGCGAGATTGAGCTTGCTCCCGGAGCGAAAAAGGTTATCGAACTTGCTGTTGATGAAGCGCGACATTTTAACTCTAGCCATATAGGTAGTGAACACCTTTTGCTTGGGTTACTGCGTGAACGACAAGGACTGGCTTGCAATGTTTTAGAGAGTTTTGGTATTACCCTAGAGAGAGCACGCGATGAAGTAAATCGGGTTGCTAAACAGGAAACTGCACGGGCTCGCTCTTCTGGTCGACCTACCACACGCACACCCATTTTAGATCAACTTGGGACAGATTTAACTGCTTTAGCCCGCGCAGGTAAGCTCGACCCTGTTATCGGGCGTGACAAGGAAATCGAACGAGTGGTGCAGATATTAAGTCGCCGTAATAAGAATAATCCAGCGCTTATAGGTGAACCAGGCGTGGGCAAAACAGCTATTGTTGAAGGATTATCTCAGCGTATAGTAGACGCGGTGGTCCCTGAGATACTACAAGGCAAAAGAATAGTTGCTTTGGATATAGCTGCTTTGGTAGCGGGAACAAAATATCGGGGCGAATTTGAAGATAGGCTTAAGAGGGTTATTGAAGAGGAAAAAACGGCGGGTAACTGCATTATGTTTATTGACGAGATGCATACTATAGTGGGTGCTGGAGCTGCTGAGGGCGCGGTTGATGCTGCTAATATATTAAAACCTGCGCTGTCACGTGGTGAGATACAGTGCATTGGTGCTACTACAATGGATGACTACCGTAAGTATGTGGAGCGGGACCCAGCTCTGGAGAGGCGGTTCCAGCCCGTTATGGTGGCCGAGCCTGCTACAGAAGAAGTATTGGATATTTTACGGGGGATTAAGCATAGGTATGAGGAATTTCACCACTTAATTATTAGTGATGAAGCCTTGCAAGCTGCTGCCTCTCTCGCTGCCCGATATATACCGGACCGTTTTTTACCAGATAAAGCTATTGATCTGATAGACGAAGCTAGCTCTCGGGTGCGCTTAAAGCATGGTGGCGCCCCTTTAGGCTTAGTTGAGGCTAGACAAGCTCTGGAAAACGTACGCCGAGAAAAGGAATCAAACTTGGCTGGTCAACAGTATGAATATGCCGCTGAGCTGCATGAGCGTGAGCTTCAGCTAATGGAAAAAATTGCGATTTTAGAAAAAGAGTGGCAGGGTAAACAAGAGTCGGGGAAACCTACAGTTACCAAAGAGGATATTGCTGAGGTAGTTAGTATGTGGACCAGCATTCCATTGATACAACTGACTGTTGATGAAACGTCTCGTTTATTACAAATGGAAGAGGCCTTGCATCGCCGCATAATTGGACAGGATGAGGCAATAATTACTGTTGCCAAGGCAGTGAGAAGAGCTCGAGCTGGTTTGAAAGACGTACGTCACCCCATTGGTGCCTTCATGTTTTTAGGTCCCACCGGCGTAGGCAAGACTGAATTAGCGCGGGCTTTAGCGGAATTTATGTTTGGTAGCGAGGATACTTTAGTCCGGCTTGATATGTCAGAATTTATGGAGCGTCATACTGTGGCTCGTTTGGTAGGAGCACCACCAGGCTATATCGGCTATGAAGAAGGCGGTCAGCTAACCGAGGCAGTGCGGCGCAAGTCTTATTCCCTTATTCTCCTTGACGAAATTGAGAAGGCGCATCCTGAAGTCTTCAATATCTTGCTACAGATTTTTGATGATGGTCATTTAACTGACGCCAAAGGACGTCGCGTTGATTTTCGTAACAGCATTTTAATCATGACGAGCAATGTGGGTGCCGAGCTTATTAAACGAGATATGAACATTGGTTTTTCTACCCATGTTGATAGTGGAGAGAAAGAGCAGACTGAATACGAAAAAATGAAAGAGAAAGTGCTCGGAGAACTTAAGAAAATGTTCCGTCCTGAGTTTCTTAACCGTATTGATGCCACTGTAGTGTTTCATGCTTTAAACAAAGAGCATATCCGCCAGATTGTTGATTTGATGCTTAATCAGGTGATTAGTTCGCTTAAAGAAAAGAATATCTCCTTGGAAGTTAGTACTGAAGCTAAAGATTTCCTCGGCAGTAAAGGGTATGACCCTGTTTTTGGAGCGCGTCCCCTGCGTCGTGCTATCCAGGATTTGATTGAGAACCCACTTTCTGAAGCTTTGTTGCGTGGTGAATTTATAGCAGGAGATACCGTTTTAATAGATTACGATGGAGAGAAAATAACACTGAAGGCTCTCAGCCTTCAGCTCTCAGCTAGTAAGGAGGTTAATTAAATATGTCACAGGAAATAGTTGAAGCACCACTGCCGGGAAAGGTACTTGCAGTCAATGTTGCTGTAGGTAACACTGTTGAGGAAGGTGGGGTGATTTGCACCATAGAAGCGATGAAGATGGAGAATCCTATTCTATCGCCGGTTAATGGCTCAGTTAAGGAGCTGACAATTAACCCGGGGCAGATAGTCAAGACTGGAGAGAAGCTGGTTGTTATTGAATACTAAGTGCCTGAAGTAAAAGGTATTTTCGTTTGTCAGCAATGTGGTAAAGAAAGTCCGAAATGGTTAGGGCGGTGCCCTGAGTGTCAGGCATGGAATAGTTTTGCAGAAACCTCAGTCTCACTGAGGGAGTTAAAACGACCCCGGGGATATTACTCCACGGGGAATAAACCGCAAGAGCTTTCTCAATTAATCACTGATTCCGTCCATCGCCTCCCTCTTGGTTTTATTGAACTGGACCGGGTCCTCGGAGGTGGTTTGGTGCTAGGTTCCTTAGTGCTTATTGGAGGGGAGCCGGGGATCGGGAAATCAACTCTTTTACTCCAGGTCTCAGCTAGAGTGGCTGGGAACAGCAAAGGGGTTACATATATTTCCGGGGAAGAATCCATTAATCAGGTTAAACTCAGAGCCGAGCGACTGAACATAGACGGGAAAGGAATATATTTCCTATCTGAGTTTAACCTGGAAGCGATACTACAGTTGTTGGCTTATTCTCCTCCTGATGTAGTGATTATCGATTCCATTCAAACCATGTATACGGAAGATGTAGCTGGGCAGCCGGGAAGCATTGCTCAGGTTCGTGAGTGCACATTAAGGTTAGAACATTGGGCAAAACAAAATAATGTGCCTGTGTTGATTACCGGACATGTAACTAAAGAAGGAGCTATTGCCGGGCCAGGAACGCTGGAGCATATTGTCGATGTCGTGCTTTATTTTGAAGGTGAGCCATTTAGCAGCTACCGTGTGTTACGCAGTGCTAAGAATCGTTTTGGCTCTACCAACGAGATAGGAATATTCGAGATGAGGGGTAATGGGCTTGTGGAAGTGGATAACCCATCAGAGATTTTTCTATCGGCATACAGGGAAAGTGCTGTTGGCTCGGTGGTAACGCCGACTCTCGAGGGAAGTCGCCCATTACTTGTGGAGATTCAGGCATTAACTACTCCTAATAACTGGCAATCGCCCAGACGTATGGCCAATGGTATAGACTTTAATCGGCTGCTGATGATAGCTGCTGTGCTGAGCAAACGTGCTGGCTTGAAACTTTTTAACCAGGATATCATAGTTAATGTTACCGGGGGCTTTAAACTCAATGAACCAGCTATTGACCTAGCGATTGCCCTGGCTGTTGCCTCCAGTTTTGGCGACCGCAAGCCAATTCCTGGACTGGTTGTACTGGGTGAGATAGGGTTGAGTGGAGAACTTCGAGGAGTTACCCAAATAGAGAGAAGGATTGCTGAGGCTATCAGATTAGGGTTCGGATGTTGCCTCATGCCTGAACTTCCCCCTGCCGGTGCGGGCGAGGTAAAGCAGTTTCTAAACTCTACCGATATTGAGCTAATCCAGGCTGGCTCCGTAGCCCAGGCTCTGCATTTAGGACTTACTAGATGAGGACACAGTGCCTCTCTCTTGAAGGGAGAGGATTAAGGTGAGGGTGGTGAATAAAGGTAAAAAGGTAGGAGCTATCATACTTGCCGCTGGCAGTGGTCAGCGCATGGGGGGGATAGAGAAAATCCTTGCTCCTCTGGGAGGTAAGCCACTATTGACCTGGTCAGCGGATACCTGCGAACAATGTGATCTTGTTGAGCAGATAGTCATCGTAATGAATGAAAAGCATTGGGAGCTGGGGCAAAAGCTGAAGAACGAAAGGGGCTGGCGCAAAGTCACCTTATGTCTTGGAGGTGCACGGCGGCAGGATTCAGTAAGGGCAGGGGTGTCTTGCCTGAAGGAGTGTGATTGGGTCATTGTTCATGATGCTGCCCGTCCTTTCTTGACTTCGAAGTTGGTCGAGGATGGATTGAAAATGGCGTTGGAAACAGGAGCAGCAGTGGCTGCCATACCGGTCAAGGATACCATAAAGCTTGTTGAGGATAGTGGGGTAGTCAAGGAAACGCCACCACGCGACAAACTTTGGGCATCGCAAACTCCACAGGTTTTTCGCTTTGATCTCCTGATTCAAGCATATAAAGAACTTGAAGACGAGGTTACCGATGATTCTGCTGCTCTGGAGCGGTTAGGCTACAAGGTGAAACTTTACATTGGTGACTATAATAATATAAAAGTAACCACACCCGAAGACCTGGCATTGGCGGAAATCATTGCTCGAAACATCTGAATCTTGCCCACGCCGTTGTTAAAAGGCAGAATTTAACAATATAGATGACGGCTGCTTGCACTCTGAGCTTATCTTTTGTTCCAGAGACCATTTAAAGTGCGTATAGTACTACTATGAAAATAGCAAAAAGACATCCTCACGCCCCTCTCCAGATAAGGAGTGGGATGGATGAGGGTCACCCTTTAGCCCTCCCGTCAAGGGAGAGGGAATCACACGTTCTCCCTCCCCTGGCGGGAGGGAGATAGAGGGAGGGGGATAGAGTAGTGTATCCAAGCTTGGCTATTTTCGTACATCGTGATGTCTCTATAAAGAAACATGATAATTCTGATATTCATTTAAGATAGTAGGGAATATACCTGGTCTGAATGCGGGTGTCTTCCACGAGATATTGTTTGAACTGCTCAAGCATAATTCGCTGTATTGCCAAGAGTTTTCTTAAAATTATGCGTTGACAAGTGGCTAAGAATACAATACAGTTTCACCACTTAATACAATGGTATAAAGATTAATGTTAGCTGTATGAAAACGGAGGATTTGGTAGATGACAAATAACAAAGAACTGATTGCATTCTGCGGTTTGTATTGCGCTGAATGCCCCAATCACACTGGCAAGATCGCTGATTTGGCACGAGATCTGAGAAAGGAATTACGAAGCGTTAGATTTGACAAAACAGCGGAGACGCTTTCGGAACTATCTTTCTTCAGCGTGTTCAAAGACTACGAAAAATGCTATGAGGTTCTTGGCTGCATGGTGAAACTCCGTTGTAACCACGCCTGTAGAGATGGCGGTGGCAATCCATACTGTAAAATCAGAAAGTGCTGCCAGAAAAAGGGAATTGAAGGATGCTGGCTTTGTAATGAATTCGAGACCTGTGAGAAACTAAATGAGTTAGAAGCAAATCATGGTGAGGCCCACATCAAAAACCTGCGAATAATCAAGAGAAACGGAAT
>JAXHSX010000009.1:0-7409 GCA_034190625.1 Chloroflexota bacterium | reverse complement strand
TCGAACTTGCCCCCTGCGAAGAATCGGGTAATAGTTCAGGAACATCTGGATGGCTCAATTCACATGGTCTACAGGGGAAAAGAAATCGTCTTCAAAGAGATCAAGCACTTGCCCACCCATCGCCATCTCTCCACTGAAAAGGCCCTAATACCCGAAACCAGGAGGAATTACATTCCTCCCTCAAGTCATCCTTGGCGAAAATTTAATCTACAATCTACACGGAAGAAGGAGGCAACGCTGACATAGAACCACCAGAGGTCATTTCTAATGAGTTGAAACAGAAGACATTTCTAAAGAGTCTTGACAATAAATAAAATTTTATGGATGTTACTCAAAAGAGAGCTCCCAATGCTCTTTGAGCTATATGCTATATAAAATATCAATATACGTGTTACCATCTAATTGTTAAGGGAAAATGCTACTGTCTCCGTCCCAACCACTCTTGGCGAAAACCCTTTTCAAAAACATATCGAATAAATCTGGTAGATTTTACTTAACAATTCATATCGGCAACTCTGTCGTATATCAACATGATCATGTGAACGAGAATAAATATTTGCTTTTTTTACTTAAACATGTTAATTTAATGCAAAAGGGAAAAGTGGGTAATCACCCACTTTTTTATTTAACATAAAGTGGGCTTGAATTAAGAAATGAAAACGGATTTTGCAGTCGCAATAACGCAGCTTGCAGCAGAAAGAAATCTACCTAAAGAAGAGGTTTTGGAAGTCTTAGAATCGGCGCTTACCTCGGCGTATAAAAAAGAGACAAGCTGTCCAGATCAGGATATCTTAGTGAAAGTTAACCCGAACGAAGGTACAATTAGAGTTTGTATTCAGAAGACAGTGGTCGCGTCAGTCACCAATGCAAATCAAGAGATCTCCATTAACAAGGCACGAAAACTGCGAGATACAGTTCAGCTTGGTGACATAGTAGAAATAGAATCCAAAGAAACCAAGAGCGCTGGACGTGTCACCATTCAATCAGCCAAACAAGCTATTTTCCAGAGACTCCGCGAAGCAGAACGCCGCACAACCTATGGGGAATTTATCGATAGGGAAAAGGGGATTGTCGGAGGCGTAATTCAACTCGTCGAACGTGGCCCAAGCCCAATTTATGTAAAGTTGAATAAAGCAGAAGGAGTGCTTCCTTTAAGTGAGCAAATAGTCACTGAGCGCTATTATAAGGGGCAGAGACTTAAATTTTACCTTTTGGATGTGGAACGGACTGCCAGGGGCCCTCAAATTATAGTTTCACGGTCTCACCCTTACCTAGTACGACGCCTCTTTGAACTTGAGATTCCCGAAGTTCACAACGGAGTTGTAGAGATAAAAGCAATGGCACGTGAAGCTGGACAGCGAAATAAAGTAGCTGTGGCAACAAATCAACCAAGCGTTGACCCTGTAGGCTGCTGTCTTGGCCCTCGTGGTATCAGGTTACAAAGTATAATTAATGAGCTGAATGGCGAGAAAATAGATATAATTCAATGGCATTCTGACCCTAGTGTCTTTATTACCAATGCCCTTAGCCCCGCCCAGGTAGCCAACATCAATATCAATGAAGCAGAAAAAACGGCTACTGTAATCGTGCCTGACAAGCAACTATCCTTAGCCATAGGCAAAGATGGGCAAAATGCCAGGTTGGCAGCAAAGCTTACAGGTTGGCGAATTGACATCAAGAGCGTCTCTGCTGCTCAAGCAGAAAAGCTTTTACAGCAAGCTGCTCTTGAAGAACCAATCGTGGAGGAGGTTAGTGCGCCTCCCGCTCTGCCAAGTGAACCAGTTTTATCACAGCCAGTTAGTGAGGAAGAAGAGTCTCAGAAATTAGCTGATAGCTATCAGTTGACAGCTATCAGCTCGACAACACCAGACAAAGAACCGTTGGAGAAAAAACAAATTCGCTTCGCTGAAGATATTCTGCTAAACACACCGAATTTCGAAAGGCCAGTTAAAGGAGAACATCCGGTAAAGAGAAAAACCAAGACCAAGCGGTACAAAAAACCAATATCTCACCTAGAGATAGAAGGCTATGATGAGTAAGTATATACCACAGCGTACTTGTGTCGTCTGTAGGCAAACTAGGGAAAAACGGAATTTAATCCGCCTCGTGCGCACTGCCAACGGAACAGTTGCAGTAGATATATCGGCGAAAAAACCAGGTAGGGGCGCTTATTTGTGTCCTAATAAAGATTGCTGGGAAATGGCGCTAAAGAAAAATCGCCTAGAGCATGCACTACGAATAAAACTTAGCAATAATGACCGCCAAGTTATAATTGAGTATAGCAAGAGCTTACCTGTGAAGGATTAGATTTGACTACTAAAAGAAAAACAGCTAGCAACCGAAAGACAGAGTCTGCGTTACCGCCCGAGATTGAGCTGTCACCTTCTACAACAGTAAAACAGCTAGCTGATATCTTAAATGTAGAGCCTGTGAAGATTGTTAAGCAGCTTATGCGAAAGGGCATAATGGCTAATGTCAATCAAGCCATTGATTTCGATACTGCAAGTGTGATAATCAAGGATTCCGGCTATGGTGTTCGGCAGAAGGGAGAGCAGAAAGTCTTGCCCGCCCGCAAAATAGGGGGAGGTAATAAGCTACAGCCACGTCCACCTGTGGTTACCATTATGGGACACGTTGACCATGGCAAGACAACTCTCCTTGATAGTATTAAAAAAACTGACATAGCTGCCCGTGAGGCAGGAGCTATTACCCAGCATATTGGCGCCTATCAACCTGAAGTTGATGGACGCCAAATCACTTTCTTAGATACACCAGGGCATGAGGCTTTTACTGCTATGAGAGCCCATGGGGCTCGTGTAACAGACATCGTAGTTCTAGTAGTAGCTGCTGACGATGGTGTTATGCCTCAAACCGTAGAAGCTATAGACCATGCTAAAGCTGCCGAGGTGCCTATAGTGGTAGCTATCAATAAGATCGACAAACCTGAGGCCGATCTTGAACGTGTAAAACGACAGCTTGCTGACCTGGGTTTGATTGTTGAGGAATGGGGTGGCGACATTGTCTGCGCACCTATCTCAGCTAAGAAGGAACAAGGAATATCTGATCTGTTAGAGAATCTATTTCTTGTTGCTGATATACTAGAACTTAAGGCTGATCCCAATTGTGCTGCAGAAGGAATAATTCTTGAGGCTAGATTAGACAAAACCAAAGGTCCTTTAGCTACTCTTCTTATTCAGAAAGGTACCCTCAAAGTTAGTAACATTGTCGTAGCTGGTGATACCTGGGGTAAAATCAAAGCGATGTTCAATGACAGCGGAAAGCAAATTTACGAAGGCAAACCTTCAATGCCAGTAGCAGTCATGGGTATAAATGGGATACCCAGAGCAGGAGATATATTCACTGTGGTTGCCAACGAACATCAAGCGCGAAGCATAGTAGAGAAACATAAAATCAAGACAGATCGTACCCCTGTAAGCTTGAGTGCACTTTCCAGCCAAATAAGTGCCGGGCAACTAAAGGAACTCAACATCATTTTAAAGACGGATGTAGAGGGCAGTATCGAACCCATAAAAAATTCCTTAGAGCGACTAAGCACAGAAAAAGTGAGAGCCAGAATCATTCACTCCGCCAGCGGTAGTATTACAGAGAGTGATGTTCTTTTGTCTTCAGCTTCAAAAGGCATCATCATCGGCTTTAATACGGCTACAGCACCGGGAGCTAAACAGCTGGCTGAGGCAGAGAGAGTACATATTCAGAGTTACGATGTCATTTATAAATTGATAGAAGATATAGATAAGACCTTGAAGGGGATGCTTGAGCCAACTTATGCTGACGTACTGACTGGACGTGCCGAAGTAAGAGCTATCTTTTCCTCTAAAGGGATAACTAAGGTAGCCGGAATTTACGTCATGGAAGGCAAGATTCAGCGGGATATTCAAGCTAAGATAATACGGCAGAACAAACTCCTCTTTGAATCCAAGGTTTCCTCCTTAAGGCGATTCAAAGAGGATGTTAGTGAAGTTTCCGCCGGAATTGAATGTGGTATGTGTATAGAAAAATTCGTCGATTTTCAACCTGGCGATATTATCGAAGTCTACCGAAGGGAAATAGTAACGTAAACGAACCGCTAGACAGTAAACACAAAGTATTTTGGATCTTGAATCTGTTTAGAGCTTGAAAATTTCAAAATGGGATGTAGTTTGGAGGGAATCTCAATGACAAGGCGAACCGAACGAACAAATGAACTTATCAAGCGTGAAATTAGCAAATTACTGGAGCGCGAGGTCAATGATCCCAGGCTAAGTGGACTTATTTCGGTAACAGAAGTGTCAATCTCAGTGGATCTTAAGCATGCTAAAGTATTTGTCAGCGTCTTAACGGAAGACAATAAAAAAGAGGTCTTAGAAGGTTTTAACACTGCCTCAGGATTCTTACGCCGAGAGCTAGCGTCACACTTAAAGATGAGATATACACCTCAACTTAGTTTTCATTACGACGATTCTATTGAGCGAGGAACAAGGCTGCTTAAGTTAATGGAAGGAATCAGTGATACTGAATAACTCTGAATCAGCAGCCATATTGGCAGACATTTAGCCATTTTCTATCAACACCCCGAGCGAAGTGAAAGTGTTTTAAGATTCTTCAGTTAGTGTTCTCTCAGAACGCTATTAAGGTGAATGATTACCACAGGAAAATCTGGAATGCTTGACATTTTTGCGCGTAATAGGATATGTTAAGTTTAGAAAGGAGAGAACAAGCGAATATGGGAACGATAAACGTAGCTATAATTGGTGTAGGTAATTGTGCTTCTTCCTTAGTTCAGGGCGTTCACTATTATAAAAAAGCTAAAGAAGAAGAGTTCATCCCTGGCTTAATGCACGTCAATTTGGGAGGCTATCATGTATCCGATATTAACTTCACAGCCGCATTTGACATTGACAAAAATAAAGTAGGCAAAGACCTAGCTGAAGCTATCTACACTCCACCTAACAATACTTTTAAGTTCTGCGAAGTGCCTAAGACAGGTCTTCGAGTCCAGCGTGGTATGGCCCACGACGGATTAGGCAAATATCTCTCCCAGATTATTACCAAGGCACCTGGCTCGACAGCTGACATAGTAGCCATTCTTAAGGAAACTAAAACTGATGTAGTACTTAATTACTTGCCTGTAGGGAGTGAAGAGGCAACTAAATGGTATGTAGAACAGGTGCTATCCGCTGGTTGTGGTCTTATCAATTGCATGCCAGTTTTTATTGCAAGGGAGCCATACTGGCAAAAAAGGTTTGCCGAGAAGGGGTTACCCGTGATTGGCGATGACATTAAGTCTCAGGTTGGGGCTACTATCGTTCATCGCGTCTTAACCAGGCTCTTCCGCGATCGTGGTGTTAAATTGGAGAGAACCTACCAGTTGAACTTTGGCGGCAACACTGATTTCTACAATATGTTAGAGCGCGAACGCCTCGAATCCAAGAAAATCTCCAAAACTAATGCTGTGCTTTCACAGCTAGATTATGATATCGGCATTGATAATATTCACGTTGGCCCCAGTGACTACGTGCCCTGGCTAGCTGACCGCAAATTCTGCCACATAAGAATGGAAGGGCGTACGTTTGGCGATGTGCCGTTAAATCTAGAACTTAAGTTAGAGGTGTGGGATAGCCCTAATTCCGCTGGGGTAGTCATTGATGCCATAAGATGTTGTAAATTAGCTTTGGATCGTGGTCTGAGTGGAACCATAGTAGCACCTTCGTCTTATTTTATGAAGTCCCCTCCAATTCAATATTCTGATGATGAAGCTCATATAAGAACTGAGGCATTTATCACTGGAGAAGGACAAGAGGAATCGGTCACATTGCCCGAACAATGTCATTGCGAGCACAACGAAGTAACCTCAGCGCTGGAATAGAGATTGCTTTTAGGCTTTGCCTGTCACAACGACAGGGCAAAGGAGCAACCGACGGTAACCGCTCAGCTATTCTAGTTCGTCCTGAGTAGAATCAAGGTGCTATCCATGCAAAATGATAAATCTAGCTAAGCTACGTAAAAATCTCGGTTTGCGAATTACTAATCCCCTAATGCAAGTCCTGAGTAAAAGCAGACTAACGCCTGATATTCTTACTTTTATAGGTTTAGGGATAAGCATTGGGGCAGCTTACTTTCTCGCTGTGGGACATTTTTTGCTTGGAGGCATTTTAATATTGGTCTCCGGTTTATTTGACCTCCTTGACGGAGCACTGGCCCGGTTCACAAAGCAAACTACAAAGTTCGGCGCTATCCTAGACTCTACAGTTGACCGAATTTCTGAAGCAGTACTGCTGTGTGGTCTACTAATTTGGTATATACCAAAGGGATCCATTCTAGAAATCCTGCTTATTTTCGCTGTTTTAATCGGCTCTTTTCTTGTTAGCTACATAAGAGCCAGAGCAGAGGGACTAGGGTTAGAATGCAAAGTTGGCCTGTTTACCAGAGCTGAAAGAATTATAGTACTGGCAATAGGTTTACTTGTCGGCCAAGTTTCGATTGTCTTGTGGATTTTACTTGTTTTTGTCTATGTCACCACAGCTCAAAGACTGATTTATTTAAGGAAGGAGACAGCGAAAACCAAGGATTAAAAAAACAACCCTCGTCCCCCTACCCCCCCCCTATCTGACGAGGTACAGGAGGTAATTAAATGGCTGGTATCGCAATTATTGGAGGCCAATGGGGCGATGAAGGAAAGGGAAGAATAGTTGACCTCTTAGCAGAGAAAGCAAACATGGTGGTGCGCTTTTCCGGAGGTAATAATGCTGGCCATACAATAGTTAATCCTTATGGTGAATTCAGATTACATCTGGTGCCCTCGGGCATTTTTTACCCTAAAGTAACCTGTATTATCGGTAACGGTGTAGTTATTAATCTAGCAGTGCTTCTGGAAGAAATAGGCGACCTTGAGGGTCACGGGATAGACACAACTCGCCTCATCATCAGCGACCGTGCTCATCTTATTATGCCCTACCATACGCTTCTGGATGGGCTAGAGGAGGAAAGACGTGGCGAAGGATCTATAGGTACCACACGAAGAGGCATTGGCCCTGCCTTCGCTGACAAAGCGGCTCGTACCGGACTTCGGGTGGGAGATTTATTGCACAAAGACATCTTTTTAAGTCGTTTGAGAGAAGCCCTGGAACTCAAGAATGCTATTTTAACCAAGGTATATAAAGCCTCCCCTTTATCGCTGGAGGAAATCTATGAGCAGTATTGTCACTATGGTGAGCGACTAGCGACTTTTATCAAGGAAACCAGTTTCGTAATCCACCAAGCGGTAAGTAAAGGTGACATGGTCTTATTGGAAGGTGCTCAGGGAACTTTGCTTGACCCCGATTTTGGCACCTATCCCTATGTGACCTCTTCATCGCCACTAGCTGGAGGAGCAGCTACCGGAACAGGTTTAAGCCCCAGGGAGATAAACG
>JAXHSX010000089.1:0-4877 GCA_034190625.1 Chloroflexota bacterium | reverse complement strand
AAAACTTTCCACTTCTTGCCCTGTAGCACTAAACCACTATGCTTTAACTCCCCAAAACCATCGATTTCTTAAAAATTCTAATCAATTCACGGATTAAGGGCACATACATGTAATTGATTATAGCAAGAAAAACAACTAAAATAGCAGGTCAAATAACCAGCATTTCAGGTTGATTGGGACTGGATAAAGATTAAAATAATGTAGCACGGGGTTTATTTCCCCGCATGAAAGGAGATAAAACGAGATAAAATGGAAATCGAAGAAAAATTAACTCAACTGGACAAGCTTAGAGAGGAAGCTCAGGCAGGCGGTGGTCCTAAGCGCATCCAGGCACAACATACTAAAGGTAAGCTAGCGGCTAGAGAGAGGCTCAATCTTCTATTTGATCCAGCAACATTCGAGGAAATCGACTCCTTTGTCGTCCACCGCTGCACTGATTTTGGCATGGAGGAGCAGCGCTTTCTCGGCGATTCAGTAGTTACCGGTTATGGTAAGGTCAACAACCGACTTACCTTCGCCTTTTCCCAGGATTTCACTGTTCTCGGTGGCTCGCTTTCAGAAGTAGCCTCCCAGAAGATCTGCAAAGTTATGGATTTATCTGCTGCAAATGGTGCTCCCTTTGTGGCCATACTTGATTCTGGAGGAGCACGCATTCAAGAAGGTGCTGATAGTCTTACAGCCTACGGGAATATCTTTACCCGCAATACCATATATTCAGGGACGATACCTCAAATTTCAGTAATCGTTGGTCCTACTGCCGGGGGCGCAGTCTATTCTCCAGCCATCACTGACTTTGTCTTTATGGTTAAAGGTATAGGACAGAGCTATATCACTGGTCCCGAGGTGGTTAAATCTGTAACTGGAGAGGACGTGACCTTGGAGGAATTAGGCGGAGCTGTGGTCAATGCCACCAAGAGTGGAAATGCTCATTTTGCTCTTGATAACGAAGAGGGATGCTTCGGTCTGGTGCGTAAATTACTTAGCTTTCTCCCCCAGAGTTATAAGGAATCCGCACCAATAGTAGATGCTAGCGATGACCCGAACCGAGCTGATGAAGAATTACTTCGTATTGTACCGTTGAATCCCACTAAGCCATACAATATGAAGCAAATCATAACAAGAGTGGTGGATAACGGTGATTTTCTCGAAGTCCATGAAAGATTCGCTCGCAGTTTCGTTGTTGGCTTTGCACTGCTGGGAGGCAACAGCGTGGGTATTTTAGCTAATCAACCTATGCATTTGGCTGGTGTTCTAGACATAGATGCCTCCGATAAAGCTGCCAGGTTTGTGCGTACCTGCGATTGTTTTAATATACCCCTGGTCACTTTCGTTGATGTTCCTGGTTATATGCCAGGAACTGACCAGGAATTCCGTGGCATTATCAGACATGGGGCGAAAATCCTCTTCGCTTACTCTGAAGCTACTGTGCCTAAAGTGAGCATAGTTACAAGAAAGGCATACGGAGGAGCCTATGTCGCTATGAGCAGCAAGAGTTTAAGAGGAGACGTTAATTATGCCTGGCCCGCGGCGGAGATTGCGGTGATGGGTCCTGACGGAGCGGTCAACATTGTCTTCCGCAATGAGATAACTAAATCGGAAGATCCTGCCGAAACCAGGGAGCAACTGATTAAAGAGTATCGGGATAAATTTGCCAATCCCTATGTGGCTGCCGCGAGAGGCTATATTGATGATGTGATTGATCCCAGAGCAACACGTTCCAAGGTGATTAAAGCTCTGGAAATGCTCAAGGGAAAACAGGTCACTAATCCTCCCAAGAAGCATGGCAACATTCCACTATAGCAAATGAAGTGCCAATGAAAAAAATAAATGCCCAGAGATTGAATTAACGAAAGTAATTGGCGAGGTGTTACAGCATGAGTTCAACCAATAATAGAAATCCATTAAAAATAACTGACCTCACATTTAGAGATGGGCACCAATCCCTGTTAGCTACACGAGTGCGAACAGAGGATCTGGTGGCTATCGCTCCGGAGATGGATAGAGCTGGATTCTGGTCCAGGAGGTGTGGGGTGGGGCTACTTTTGACGTCATGACTCGGTTTCTAAATGAAGATCCTTGGGAAAGGGTTCACATCTAAAGGAGGTTGATGCCTCACACACAGCTTCAGATGTTACTCCGGGGGCAAAATCTTGTGGGCTACCGTAATTATGCTGATGATGTGGCCACTGCCTTTGTCCACCATGCTGCCGATTATGGCATCGATATCTTCCGCGTCTTCGATGCTGTCAACGATGAGCGTAAATTTGAGACTGCTTTCAAAGCCATTAAGGACTGTGGCAAGCATATTCAGGGAACATTGTGTTATTCCCTCACTGAACCAAAGCTAGGTGGAACTATTTACGATATTGATTATTATGTTAAAAAGCTCTCATAATTCAGGATATGGGGGCAGACAGCTTGTGCATTAAAGATATGGCTGGGCTTATCGCTCCCGATGATGCCTACAACTTGATTATGGCGCTGAAGAAGGCTCTGAAGATACCTGTTGATCTACATAGCCATTTCACCAGTGGAATGGCATGTATGAGTTACTTGAAAGCTGTTGAAGCCGGGGTAGACATAATTGATACTTGCATGGCTACCTTTGCCTTACGGACTGGCCATCCAGCAGTAGAGCCGATTGTAGTAGCTCTTTAGGGAACCCACCGAGATACTGAGCTTGACTTGGAATATCTCCTCAAGTTAGATGAATATTTTGAATCCATAGCTCACAAATACCGTGAATTCTTGGATAACACGAAGATGTCGGTGATCGATACAGGAGTGCTATGGCATCATATTCCTGGCGGGATGTTCACCAATATGATAGTTCAGCTAAAAGAAGTTAACGCACTTGACTGATTATCTGAGGTATACGCCGAACTGCCCAGGACTCGTAAAGAACTTGGCTATCCACCTTTGGTCACCCCTACTAGCCAGATCATAGGGACCCAGGCTATTTAGAATGTTCTCTTTGGCAGATACAAGATGATCTACAGAGAGGTGAAGCGTTATGTCTATGGTCTATATGGTAAACCGCCAGCTCTCATCGACCCTGAGGTGCAAAAAATAGTTCCTAAAGGCTATGAAGGTGGTGATAAGCCTATCACGTGTCGAGCCGCCGATATTTTGCCACCCGAATTGGATAAGGCAAAGGAAGCGACTAAAGGCATTGCCAGAGATATTGGCGATGTTCTTATTTATGCCCTTTACCCCAACACTGGAATGAACTTTCTGGAATGGAAGTATGCCCAGAAAGTAGCTGCCCCACACGTACCCGATTCAGTCCCAGCGGTCGCTTCGACCGCAACACCAGTAGCAAAAGAAGAGGTTCCACCTGCAACTGAAGTTGCGGGCGAGGGTGTGGAAATCACAGCAGCTGAAGGTGAAAAGGAGCTAACGGCGCCAATGCCAGGCATAATAACTAGCTTTTCGGTGATTCTTGTGACTAACCTTGCGGAAAGCAGTGCACCAGCTATGAATCCCGCTGTAATTGTGAAAGTTCATAGTCCATACTTTTGGGGCGCAAGATTGAAAAAGTCTTCAGATATTATCGGAGATGCGGAGGCGAAAAGATAATTCAATGACTTTATTACACCACCTACAATGGAAAAGCCGATTAGGCGCTTACTCAAGAAACATTCCTTCAATCCGTGAAGGATATTTTTGATTTTGGTCGCTCCTGGGTCAACCCTACTCAGGGTCTCTTTTAATCTCGTTGCCAAAACAAACACCAGTATCCCATACCCAAACTGCACCTGAAAACAGCTAACCCATGCGAGTGATTCTGTCAAGAATCCACCAATGGTCATAGATACACCCATTGCAACAGGCGGAGATATTACAGCGTAGGACATCATCTTGTGGACTTGATCACCTTCAAATATATCTCTGATTAATATAATTCCAATGACCATGCCCGCAGACGAGCCGAAAGAAGAGAAGAAACGACCTATAAGAAGCAATGATAATGATTCAAATGGATATGAAAGATTTGAGAATAATAAGCCCAACAGGTGTATGCCTAAACCAATGTATAAAGCCTTCTTTCTTCCATAGCTATTTGCTAATGGCCCATAAAACAGTGAGCCAATCGCATAGCCAATCATGAATGTCGCCACGACTATCTCCTCTATTGATCCAGCGAGATGAAAAAAACTTTTGAGTTCCGGTAAGGCTGGTGAAACCATTACTGCGGAGAAAACAGTTAAGGACATTAGTAGTAAGATGATTATGAATTGGTTCTTTTTAGTAGTATTTGGATTAGTATTCACGGTTCGGTCCATCTTCAAGAAAGTGCTATATGATGGCGTATCAAAGGTTAATGCCAGTGTAGCTAACTAGAGCGCACAACATAAAATGGTTTTCTGTGATAACATTTGAGGTGGGACTATTATACAAGCCCTTCCAATGATTTCTTAATCATTTACTTAATTATTTAAGCTTGTTTTCCTATTTTTTAAAGATGAAGGTGAGCAACGCGGCAATGCTTTTGGCATCACAGATTTCGCCTGAGGCAATAAGTTGTGGTATTTGCTCTTGAGGAACTCGAACTACCTCTATGCCTTCGGTATCTTCAGCTATCAGGCGGCTTGGCGCAAGGTCGGTGGCTAAATAGTAATGTAGGTACTCTGTGCCATATCCAGGTATTGTATAGAAGCCTCCCATTTTCTCTATTTTCTGAGGTAGATAACCGATCTCTTCCTGTAATTCACGGCGGACACAGTCAATAGGCTCTTCGCCAGGATCAATGCCGCCAGCGGGTACCTCTAAAAGGAATTTCCCTACAGCATGGCGAAATTGGCGAACCAGTAATACGTTATTATTTTCATCAATAGCCACTGCTACAATGCAATCGCTATGCTCCACAATCTCTC
>JAXHSX010000088.1:0-3606 GCA_034190625.1 Chloroflexota bacterium | reverse complement strand
CAAGCTTTGACTCGTTGACTCCTTTCTCTACTGCTGGAATATAGTTCTTAGGAATTACCCCACCAAAAATCTTCTCGGTAAATTCAAACCCACTTCCTCGAGATAAAGGTTCTAATTCTAGTAAAACATGTCCATATTGGCCATGCCCTCCACTCTGCTTCTTGTGTTTGTACTCTGCCTTGGTCGAAACACTAATGCTTTCTCGGTAAGGAACGCTGGGTAGCTCCAGCTTGACATAAACACTGAACTTACGACGCATTTTTTCCTTAACTACCTCTAGATGGGTATCACCAAGCCCGGACATAATAGCCTCATTGGTATCTGTCTCGCGTCGTAGTTGTAAGGACGGATCCTCCTCACAAATTCGGGATAACACAGTACTCATCTTGTCCAGATCTGCTTTAGTTTGAGGCTGAACCGCCATACTAAAAGTTGGTTTAGGAAAATCAATACCAGCGAGCACTACCTGGTGTTCAGTTGTACAGAGAGTATCACCGACAGCACTTAAGCTTAATCTGGCCACTGCCCCAATGTCTCCAGCAGCCAGTTGAGACACAGGTTGCTGGTTTTTACCCAGTATGGTAAACAGTTGACCAATGCGCTCAGTACCACCTTTGTTAACATTCCAGACTTGGGAGTTGCTAGAAAAAACACCGGAATAGACGCGGAAATAGCTCAGTTTGCCTACATAAGGGTCAGCAGTGGTCTTGAAGACAAGGCTAGTAAACGGAGATTCTATACTAGGCTTGATTTCTTCTTGATTATCACTTAAGTCCGTAGCTACAATAGTGCCCTTTTCTTCAGGTGACGGCAAGTAGTTGCAAACGGCATCCAGGATTGGCTTAGCTCCAATGCAGCGTAAAGCAGAGCCAGCAAAAACAGGCACTAAGTTGCCACTTACAGTAGCACGCTTTATTGTTCGAAATATTTCTTCGTAGCTTAGCGTTTCACCTTCCAAATACTTGGTAATAAGTTCATCATCAACTTCGACAGCAGCCTCGATCAATTTCTCTCGAAAGCTTGCTGCCTGTTCCTCAAGTGCTGAAGGAACATCAATTTCTGTTTGTGGGGAGCCCGAATGGCCCTTCATCGTCACTAGGTCTACGATGCCTTTAAAATCATTCTGGCTTCCTATGGGAAGCTGAACGGGTAAACATTTACTCCCTAATTTCCCCTGAATCTCCTCCAAGATATTGTAGAAATCAGCATTATCACGATCCATTTTATTGACAAGGATTAAGCAAGGCAAATGTAGCTTCTCCACTTCGAGCCACATTTGTTCTGTGCCTACCTCCACACCTGAAGCAGCACAGACCACAATTATCGCTCCTTCAGCTACACGCAAGCCCGATTTCACTTCGCTAGCAAAGTCAGCATAGCCTGGAGCATCAAGTAGATTCACTTTTGTCGCCTGCCATTCAAGTGAAAGCAATGATAGATTGATGCCCATATTGCGTTCTATCTCAAGCGGGTCATAATCTGAAGTAGTGGTGCCATCTTCAACCTTGCCTAAACGCTGAATACTACCTGAGGTAAAGAGCATGCTTTCAGCAAGTGACGTTTTACCTGCGCCCTGATGAGAAAGCAAAACAACGTTACGAATTTCCATCATTCTACTTCAACCTTTTCTCTTTTTCTTTTTTTCGATTTCTTCTCAACTTGCTCTATACTGGCATCTATAAGGCTACGCAAAGCTAGTAGGCTCTCTTTTTCGGCCGCCCACAGATGACTTCGTGCCAATTTGGGAATGGTGACAAACTTATCTGGTCTAATCCTTATTACCACCTCTCCATCAGCCTCTCTTTCCACTTGAAAAATCCTCTCGGCCATTTATTTCACTCCCTGTCTTGTGGCAAACTTGATGTTCAACCTTCCATCGCGAAGCTTAGCTTCAATTATATCACTTCCTTCGAGAATATGAGGTAATACTATATTTCGCCGGAACCCTCCCACCTGAACTGTTAACTCATCATCATTTCTCATTGATTCAATATCTTCTTTACTAATAAAAGGCAGAGCTAAACTAAGAATATAATCACCGTTATCACTCTCAATCCTTTGAACCTGACCGCAAAAGAAGAATCTCGACGGATCGTTATCCTCATAAAGGACTGTTCCCATAAGATCAAGCATATTCATCCCTACTATCTCCTGCTTAAGTAAAGGCAAGTCCAAGATAGGGATGGGAGCAAAGCACTCCTTAATTAAGGAATAATGCTCGTTTTGATTTTTCTTCCAGTAATCGAAATAAGGATCCTTGATTTCACTAGGGATAAGGCGATTACAAATAATAAGGTCGATAGAGTAACCATAAAGGCTAAGGTAGGTCAACATTCGTTGTGCCTCTTTAATTACCATTTTCTCGGGATTAACTACCAATCGAACAGATGTTGTTTTCGGGTCAGAAAGCAACTCTTGTGTCTTGTTGAGTTCCTGGAATAAATGCTCTGCTGAGTTAAAAACATCATCGCTGGGGAGTGGCATATTTGAAGCCAATTTAGCCATGGGGCGCACGAGATGAGCAACAGCACGACCAGTAGGAAAAAGCCTTTTCATCCACCAGCGAAATATCTCCGGAAAGCTAAGTAACCGCAAGGTCTCACCAGTAGGGGCACAGTCTATTACGATAACGTCATATTCCCCTGAATCATTATACTGGGTAATATAGAGCAAGTTAGCCAACTCCTCCATCCCAGGGAAAACGGCTACTTCATCGGCAACAATCTCGTCCACGCCTCGCCAGGCGAGCAAAGCTGCTAGCCATTCTTGTATAGTGGTCCAGTAAGTCCTCAAAGTATGAGAGATATTGGTTTCTTGCCCCCATAAGTAGTTGGCAAGACATTTGGGCTCACCGCTCAAGGAAACATCGAAGGAGTCAGAAAGGCTGTGAGCCGTATCGGTGCTTAGTATAAGAGTCTTGTAACCCAGCTTGCTAGCTTTTAGTGCTGTAGCTGCAGCTATACTAGTTTTCCCGACACCACCTTTACCAGTGCACAGGATGACCCTCATTAAGCGGCATTATAACACGATCTCTCGGTACAAACAATCATTGTTATGTCTACAAGTATGGTGCTATAATCTTAAGTAAGCTTCCATGAAACTAAGTAGTGAACAAGTAAAACATATAGCTTGGCTGGCTCGCTTAGGTTTGAGCGAAGATGAAGTAGGAGTATTCTGCCTCCAACTGTCTAATATCCTGGAAAACTTCGAAATACTTAAGGAAGTGGATACAGAGAATGTGCTGCCATCAACCTGTACCATTACCCTGCAGAATGTCCTTAGGGAAGACAAGATAGATGTATCATACCCACAAGCTGATATACTTGCTAATGCACCCAGACAACAAGATAGTTGCTTCAAAGTCAGGGTAATATTAGAGTAAGTAGCTAATAAAATGTTTAACATAATTAGCAATATTACAGGTGCTTATTTGCTGGGTTCTATTAATATTACCCATCTTTGTGGGTACAAGTTCCATCCCTCTATCAAAGGAAATGTATGAGAGAGTCGGTGGTGATTGGCGCAAGGTCGTTAAACGCGCGTATTGCTAATGAAAGGCTATAACGATGCCAGATAGACTATATGAGCTAACTGTTCACGAGGCGC
>JAXHSX010000087.1:0-22166 GCA_034190625.1 Chloroflexota bacterium | reverse complement strand
CAGCAGCGCATGGGCAAAGTACATCACCTCCCCATTAAAGGCAAAAACGGCTATCTTTCTGTCCATGGTATCACCCCTCTAGATTTCTATGCAGTTTTCCCATACACCATGTATGTTGCAATATGTAAGAGCGCAAAAGGCTCTAAATTCTGCTACAGGCACTTGAAACCTAACGTTGGGATTGGCATAGCCTGGCGCAAAGGCAGACCTACCCAGGTTAATAACCTGTCCATCCTTTTTCACACCGAAGGCCTCTATCCAGGCAATATGATGCTCTACGGTGTTAGGATGAGGCACTTCCTTGCCAACTACTACATGGACAATATCGGCTCCACTCTCTCCTTTACCCTTACCGACCTCGATAACCGGGACGTGCTTTTCTTTTCCTTCAGCCTCTTTGCCTTTTAGAATGTCTCCAAACTTCATTTCGTCACCTCCCTAATTAAGATTACTTGGTTCCTTTTTCTGATTCTCTCACGCGCTGAGCAACTAGCTTCGGGTCATAATGATCCTGTCCTCCACAATCAGGAATATAGCAGGTAGCATTTATAAACGTACACTTGGCATGGCAATTGGGACATGTGTCTGGTGGTATCTCAGCTTTGAATACATAGTTACACTCACTGCACATCCAGAAATTCATTACATCTTCCTTTCTTTTTCAAAAATCCTCTCTTACATACTATTTGCTTCTTGAAATACCTTCAACTTCATTTCATCTTCCATCACCCCCTTATTTCCCATATTCCTTTATCTTTTCAGCAATCATCTTTCCGAATTCACTGCACTGCTTCAACCCACCTGCATCCGGCCTACGCAGCATTTTCAATCCTGGTTCTACTACATTCATCTCGAAGATGTGTTCCATGGTATCAGTCATCATTTGGACAGATTCACCACTCCATCCATAGGAGCCAAATGCTACCCCTATTTTCCCCTTCAAGTCTGCCTTCTCCATCTCAAAAAGGAATGTCTTCATCGATTGGATCAAGTCATGATGATAAGTCGGAGCACCGAGTACTACAGCGTCAACATTTGTAAGATCATCTGCCTTTGCACTTCCGCTCCTCTTAGATATAACATCAATTCCAGCTTCTTTCATCCCTTCCTCGATTGCTTTCGCCATTGCTCCCGTATTACCGCTTCTGGTTTCATAGACTATTACTGCTTTGGACATTCTCGACCTCCTTCTGATAACACGTTATTAAGCAAAGCCATGCTCTTTATGCTTTTCTGCAATAGTATTGGCTAAGATATCCAGAGCCTCGAAATCGAATTCCTTCGGGAATCCCTTACTGATCACAGGGGTTAACACTTCCACCTTTAGGTTAGGAATCATTCCACTGAGCTGTTCTACAGCCTTACTGCCCCAGCCATAGGAGCCGATAATAGAGACGAACTTGACTTTAGGTCTTAAAGCATTGGCTAGAAATGCAACATAGGCGACGTTAGGATGTGGTCCAACCAGAACAGTAGGTGTACCAATAACTATAGTAGCTGCATCCACTAATGCCATAGCCAGTTTACCGATATCAGTTACTGCAAGATCGTATTGCTTTACTGTCACGCCTCTTTGGGCCAAAGCTCCGACAAGATACTCCACCATCTCCCGTGTGCTACCATGCATAGAGATATAAGGCAAAACCACAATATTTTTAGGCGGGTCGGATACCCAACTTCGATATGCTTCCAAGATAAATGAAGGTTTGTCATGTAAAGGACCGTGGCTGGGAGCGATTATGTCAATCTCATATCCCTTCAACTTCTCCAGATGTTTCTCAATACTAGTGCGGAATGGCATCATTATTTCAGCGTAATACCTCTTGGACGCCTCATAAATTTGTCCCCCATCGGTTACATACAAATCTGTGGTAGCCAGATGAGAGCCTAAAAAGTCACAAGGGAAGAGCACTTTGTCTTCTCTTAGGTATGTAAGCATGGTCTCAGGCCAATGAACCCAGGGAGCATGGATAAACTCCAGTGTTTTGTCTCCCAGAGATAGAGTTTCACCATCGCCTACAGTGATGACCCTGTCCTCAGGGATAACTAAGAGATCCGTAAGCATGTCCTTGCCTTTGGGAGTGGTAACCACTTTAGCACTGGGATACTTCCCCAGAACCTGCGGAATAGAGCCAGAATGATCTTGCTCAGCGTGGTTAGCAATGACATAGTCAACAGTGAGAACATCCTCTAGATATGACATGAGAACATCTGTCTTAGACGGATCTACAGCGTCTATTAGCGCTACTTTGTGGCTGCCCTGCACCAGGTAAGAGTTGTAGCTTGTTCCGTCGGGAAGGGGTACTAAAGCATCGAAGAGACGCCTATCCCAATCAATTGCTCCTATCCAGTACACTTTAGGTTTTATCTCTCTTGGTTCCATTCTATTCCTCCTCTTTCGTTACATTCTGAGTAACTGCCGACTGATTTTCACCAAGGTTTTCCATTATTATTATGCTGTTATTCCCCTATATTATTAAATCGTTTTTTTCTTCCTGCTTCTGTTCTCATATCTTGCCAGTCCTTCGTTGAAAAGCTTCTCTTCTGCTTCCGTACTTATTATTAAGGATGGCACATGAGCAGGCTTCCCATCAGCATCTAAGGCTACCATGTTATAATAAGCAGTCAGAGCATGGAGTCTGAATCCTGTGAGAAGATCCTCCGTCTCAACATTTATGCGAACTTCCATAGATGAACGGCTGACAAAAGAGATTCGAGCGTTTATCAGAACCAGATATCCGACACTCACAGGGTGATGGAAGTTTATTTCCTCGACATTGGCAGTCACAACATTAGTACGGGCGTGACGGCAGGCTACAACACCAGCGGCGTTATCCATCATCTTCATCAACTCCCCACCATGGACATATCCCGCCGGGTTAGCCTGCTCAGGTAACATAAGCTGAGCCATGTCGATAGCAGAATGCCCTACCGTCCTTCCCTCAAAAGGCTGATTATTCTCTAAAGCCTCCAGGAGTTGAAGGAACATTCTTTCATGCGTTTTCTCAACTTTAGCCATCCTCTGAAAGAAGTCAGCGATTTCGACAAAGCCCTCTTCACGAGCTGTTTTTTCTAGGTTAGGATACAACTCACTCCATTCATGATGCTCGTGTTTAGCCGCCTCTTTCAGAGCTTCCTCAACACCTTTGCTCTCGTTAAGAAAGTTAAATTCGTACTCAGCATGTTCTGCTTCATTGCCGGCCGTCTCTAAGAATATATCGGCTACGTGCTCAATACCAGCCTCCCTGGCGGCAGCAGCAAAGTATGTGTATCTATTATATGCCTGCGATTCCCCAGCAAATGCCTTTCGTAGAGCATCGGCAGTCTTAGTTCCCTCAAGTCCTATCATTTGTTGGTTATTTGTTGGTTATTCCCCTACTTTTTCAAATTGATCCTTGCTCGCACCACAAACTGGGCAGACCCAGTCATCAGGTATATCCTCAAACAGCGTTCCTGGTTCTATGCCACCATCGGGATCGCCCAACTCTGGGTCATAGATATAGCCGCAAACGGTGCACTCGTATTTCGCCATTTTATGTGTTACCTCCTTTCTCTCTATAGGCTATTTAATTTCTGGATATTACTATGAAGCAAGATTATATGAATTACCATGATTTAAATCATATAGTTAAGGTGAACTGCACGAGGCTAAAGCCCTGCACTGCATTCTTAAACAACCTATCCCTCAATATAGCTGGGAGCTGTCTTGGGAGTAGTGCCTCTTTTGATCTGATGATAATAAGCGTAAGTCATAGGCTCACCTTCCCTGAAGACGTCCGCCCCGACAAGCTTACCAACGAAAATAGTGTGTGTACCAACGCTTAGTTCTTGAATTACATTCGCTTCCAAATAAGCGAGTGCATTGTCGATAATCACAGGAGCCTGTGTCTCACCTATCTTATAATTGACGCCCTCAAATTTGTTTACATCTCGGCCTGATTTGAAACCAAAGTGACCGATGAAAGAAAGCGGTGCGTCCTGGGATAGTATAGAAGCAGCAAAGAGTCTGCTTTCGGTGATAAACTCGTGGGTTAAGTTTTGCTTATTAACAATAACGGCAATAGTTGGCGGCTCAGACGTTACCTGAAACACGGTATTGGCGATTTGGCCATTGAGTTTGTCTCCCTTCTTAGAGCTTATCACATACAATCCATAGCTCAACTTATGTAGTGCTTTATTATTCATCTTTAGCCCTCCAGCTAGTCTTACTTACATAAGATCTTTTTCACTATCTTCCACAGCACGCTGTAATTCGGCACTGAGCATCGGTGGTAGCCCTTCGATATCTACCCTGAGAAAACCCCGTACTATGGTTGCTGTGGCCTCAGTTCGACTTAGTCCTCGTGCCATGAGATACTCTACTTCTTCCTCAGCGATCTTGCCTACGGCAGCTTCATGGGATAAGTCAATTCCAGCCAGAGTACCTTTAAGCTCCGGTATAGCATGGATTATACCCTCCCCCATCAGAATTAGGCCACGACATTCCAGGTGTCCCTTTACATCAGGAGCATTGCCCTCTATGTAACCTCGAGCAATAATGTCACCCCCGGTTGTTATAGCCCGCGATATTATCTCCGTCCTGGACCCTTTACCATTAAGAAAAACCTTGGAACCGACATCCATCGTTGAGCCGGGGGTAGCAGCCAAAACACTGTTAAATCTAACGGTGGCGTTATCTCCCACACACCTGGCTGTGGGATAAGATTGGAGCGAGTGAACCGGCTTCATAATCACGTAGTTACTTAGAAACACGCCATCATCTTCAATAATAACCCCGGTGCGAGGACGAACCACTATTTCTGGATTCCAGTTATGTATCATGGTAAAGGTAATCTTAGCTCCTCTCTTTATGTAGAACTCGGAGACGCCCAGATGCAGACCAGCTTCCTCATTAGAGGCAGTGGTGCAACCGGTGATAATATGTAGTTCCGAGCCTTCTTCAGCAATGATGATATTGTGTACATTTTGAGCTAATCGCGCTTTCGCCAGATACAGACAAGCCTGAACAGGATAAACTGTCTTATAACCGGGCAGTGCCCTGATGAAATAGCCATTACTTTGGTTAAGTTCAACGTGAGCGGTATATTTGTCACTATCGACGGCTACTGCCTGCCACCAATAGTCTGACAGCCATTCATGCTTTTCTATAGCCTGGCTAATAGCCATTACTTCTATACCCTCTTGATTGACTGAACTATGAACTGGGGCATTATCTACCTGTATAAAGGTTCCTGACCTTTGGCTCTCATCATCCAGAATGATTCCTGTTCCCAGCATTTGCTCTTTGACTTTGACAGGCAGTTGTGAGGGATCAGCCTGGTAAGGTTGTTCTTCTGCCGAACTAACATAGCTGTCCAAATCTACATCGTCACCAAATGCTGCTAGCTTGGCTGATGCCATTTTTGCTTTATCTTTATGTGTTTTGGAAGATTTTATTTCGCGCATGCGGCACACCCCTCATAGCCCTTTTCTTTGATTGTTTTCAGGATCTCATGAGGATCGCCCTCGCAAACTATCCTGCCATCCAACATAACATAGCCTGTGCGAGCATTGACATAGTCCAGAATGAGGCCGGTATGGGTAATGATAAGCCCCATACATCTTCGTTGACGTATTGGACAATCTTTTTCTAGTACCTCATTTATCAGTTGACCTATTAGGACGATATTCACCAAATCAACCCCAGATTCTGGCTCATCTAGTAATGTCAGTTCAGGTCTCTGAGCCAGTAGCTGCATCATCTCCGAGCGCTTTATCTCTCCTCCAGAAAACCCGTAATTTATCTCCCTATCCAGAAAATCACCCAGGTCAGCTTTCTCTGCCAGTTGGTTTATTCTTTCCTCATTCCCCTTCTCTTTGAGACAGGCGCCAATCATATCGCGTGTCTTTACACCACGAACTACAGGCGGCCGCTGGAATGACATACCAATACCCAACCGGGCTCTTTCATCCAAAGGAAACTTGGTTATGTCGTCTCCCTTGAAAATGATCTTGCCTTTGGTTATCTCATATTTAGGAAAACCCATAATTGTCATGAGCAGGGTGCTTTTTCCACTGCCATTGGGACCAAAGAGAACATGAGTCTCACCCGGTTTTATATTAAGATTTATATCATGCAAAATTTCTCTGTCCTCTACCTCTACAGTTAGTTGCTGAATCTCTAACATATTCCTACCTCCCTTCTAATAAGCATTGCCGTTATTGCCTGTCCAGCATCCTTCAACTTGAAAATTAACAGAGGCCAAGCCTCTTTACTCGAGATAGCATGATAGCGAAGTACTACAAACTAACCGATAAATTATTAAGCTTTGTGGCTTCTTTCGTCCACCGAAAAACCAACGCCTTTAATTTGTGCTGTTATTTGACTGATATCATCTGTATCCAGGTGGATAAGGAGATCGCTTTTATCTCCACCTTCTTCAGACCTCACCGTGCAGACGTTTTTTATCCGAACACCACTTTTATTTATGCACTCCATTACTTTTTGTATTTGCTCAGCTTTACCAGCTCCATAAACAATAATGCGTGAGCCATCTTCTCCTATTCCCATCAAGGGATTCAATATCTTGTAAAAAACGTCATTAGTAGTGATTATGCCCACTACTTTGTCACCATCGAGAACAGGCAAAGCCCCGACTCTATTGCTTTGTGCCGTAGCTATAGTACTTTCTATCGTGGTATCCGGAGTGGTTGTTACTAAATTCTTCTTCATTATTTGCTTCACTGCCATCTTGGCAAGAAGATAATTTAACTCCCAAACACTTAATGATGTAGCTTCTGATGGCCCCGCTCTTAGTAATGAATCCTTGGTTACAATGCCAACTAATTTTCCCCTGTCAACCACCGGCAATCGCTCAATTCGATGAAAGTCCATAATCTTCTTTGCTTCCATTACCGGGGTATCGCTTGGTATAGTAATAACATTGGTCGTCATAATATCCTTGGTCAGCATATTTCACCTCCTTATTTCTTCATTGCTACGAATTAACTAGTTAGATATCCTCGTTTCAACATAATACGATACTGCCATCTGCCTTCATCGTCGTCACTTCATTGCCTCAGAAATCACGTCGATTATTTTCTCCAACTCCTTAACCTCATTCTCACCTCCTTCATTTTTCTGAGAGTGCTTAATTTTGGCTTCGTCTTTAGCTAGTTTTACAATCCCTGCACCCACCATTCAAATTACGGCTCTCTCACTCACTTTTGTCCCAAACTTGCCAAACTTTCCAGTTTGATTTCCAAACAGCATCATAATCCCGTAATAATCAGCGTTTTCTGCTCCTTACCCACAATTAACACTTATCCACCATTGTTTTGACATTCTTTGCATAGCCCTCGAAACTCAAGCCTATGGTATAGAACCTTAAAGCCTATTTTTTAAGCTACACTCTCATCTATATCTCCATCTATCGGTTCATCCACATTAAAGACACGTCCGCACTTCTCACATCTGAAATGGTAATTTTTATGCCGATTACCATCGAATCTTCTAAAAGTGTTACCGTATTCTAGTTCTAAGATCTCCCCCTTTTTCCTCAATACTTTCAGGTTACGATAAACTGTCCCCAGACTGATATCTGGTATCTCCTTCCTTACCTCATTATATATCCATCCACCTGTAGGATGGGAAGTAGTGTCTCTTAGAACTCTAAGAATTGCTTTCTTCTGTTTACTAATTATATGTAAATAGTTTAATAATGATTACTATGTTTCTTGATTCTACAAAGTAACCGTCGATTTGTCAATATATAGTTGTTCTTGGACACCGCACAATATTATATTTTCAAATGAGACAAAATAAGTTAAACTTTAGGAAGTGATGAACCAAATCACATAATATGGATAAGCCTAAAGATAAGGATCAAAACCGATCTCAAGCTGGAGACAAGATGCCTCAACCGGCAGAAGTACAATTAGCAAATTTGCCTCTGCCAAAACTGCTGGAGCGGCTGCATTCTTCTCAAGACGGACTCAACCAAGCCGACGCGCAACGCTGCCTATCCGAATACGGCTATAACGAGATCGCCGAGAAGAAAACCAATCAAGTATTGAAATTCCTATCCTATTTTTGGGGTCCTATCCCCGTAATGATCGCGGTGGCGGCGATACTATCGGGAGTACTACATCATTGGCCCGACCTTGGCGTCATCCTTGCCTTGCTGATAATGAACGCCATTGTAGGCTTCCGTGAGGAATACCAGGCGGGCAACGCCATTGCAGCGCTTAAGGAAAAACTAGCAGTCCAGGCCAAGGTCAAGCGAGACGGCACCTGGGCCCTTGTACCCGCCCGCGAGCTGGTGCCAGGTGATATCATTCGTCTACGTATCGGCGATATCGTGCCAGCAGACGCTAACTTGCTTGACGGCGATCCAGTGCAATTGGATCAATCGACATTGACCGGTGAGTCTCTTCCAGTAGAGCGCAATCCAGGTGATATTGTCTACTCCGGGTCCATCCTCAAGCAAGGCGAAATTGACGCGCTTGTATACGCCACTGGCAAAGATACATACTACGGCAAGACCGCTGAATTGGTTCAGACGGCCGAAACCCGCAGCCATTTGCAACGTGCCGTTATTAAGTTCGCCGATTACCTTCTCATCATTGCTGTGGTACTAGCCATTCTAATCGTGGGGGTAACTCTTCACCGAGGCGACCCCATACTCGTCGTACTTCAATTCGCGCTGGTTATGACTATAGCTGCCGTCCCTATAGCCATGCCTGCAGTGTTATCAGTAACTATGGCGCTAGGAGCTCGGGTTCTTGCCCGAAAGCAGGCAATCGTTACCCACTTACCTGCCATTGAGGAATTAGCGGGTATTGATGTACTTTGCTGTGACAAGACCGGCACACTAACCAAAGGCGAATTAACGCTAGGAGACCCTTTCACTTTAGGCAATATTAACCCGGAGCAAGTAATACTCGCTGCAGCACTGGCTTCCCGAGCCGAGGACCAGGATCCCATCGACCTAGCTGTGCTCGGCGGTCTGAAGAATGACGATCAGTTAAAATCTTACCATGTAGTGCACTTTTTGCCATTCGATCCCGTCCACAAGCGTACGGAGGCTACTTTGAAGGGGAAGGATGAGCACATATTCAAGACGACCAAAGGCGCTCCCCAGGTGGTTCTGGCGATTGATCCTAATGCGTCTCGTATACAATCTCAGGTTGAGAAAGCGGTGGGTGAATTCGCCGCCCGTGGTTTTCGTTCCTTAGGAGTAGCCCACACCAACGAACAAGACCAATGGCAGTTTCTGGGTGTAATTCCCCTTTATGACCCATTGCGTGAAGATTCTAAGTCTACCCTTGCTACAGCGGGGCAGATGGGTATCAACGCGAAGATGGTCACAGGAGATCAAGTCGCCATCGCCAAAGAGATCGGTTGTCAGTTAGACCTAGGCAAGAACATTGTAGATGCCAGCATGTTCGGAGAAACTAAGCACCATGAATCCGGTCAACAGGACGACACAATCGAGCAAGCCGACGGCTTTGCTCAGGTCTTCCCCGAGCACAAATACCACATAGTCGATATATTGCAACAGCGAGGTCACATAGTGGGAATGACCGGCGACGGAGTGAATGATGCACCGGCACTGAAAAAGGCCGATGTCGGCATTGCCGTCGCTGGTGCTACCGATGCTGCTCGATCTGCAGCTGATATAGCGTTACTGCTACCCGGTTTATCCATTATCATCGATGCCATTAAAGAGAGTCGTAAAATTTTCCAGCGGATGACTAACTATGCCATCTATCGAATTGCCGAGACCATCGCCCTGCTGGGGTTCTTAACCATAGCTATCATCGGCTTTAAATTCTACCCGGTAACGGCAATCATGATAGTCTTGCTGGCAATGCTCAACGACGGCGCTATTCTGTCTATTGCCTACGACCGTACCCGCTACTCTAACCAGCCGGAAGTCTGGAACATGCGGCTGGTATTAGGCATCGCCACAATGCTGGGTATATTTGCGATAGTTCGCTCTTTTGGCATATTTTACCTGGGCGAAACTGTCTTCCACTTAGGACATGATACACTCCGGACACTAGTATATCTGAATCTCTCTGTAGGGGGGATACTGACCCTCTTATCCGCCCGCACCCGAGGACCGTTCTGGTCTATACGACCAGCGCCAATTCTGCTGGCCACGACGCTCGGTGCACAGCTAGTAGCTACGCTTATTGCTGTAAATGGGCTGCTTATGTCTCCCATCAGTTGGAGTTTGGCAGGTATAGTATGGGGCTATAGTCTAGGTATGTTTCTTATCCAGGATCGAGTGAAGTTGATGGCATATAAGATATTTGATCGAGAACATTCAGGTTTTTTAGTTAAAAAACATGAAGAATAAACCTATCTATACCTGCCCGCGACGTACTCAAAACGTTACAAAGCAATAATATTGAGGCGCATTTGGCACCTCACTCTTTATCACAAGATACTCATAACACCAGCACCACGAATTTTCCCCTCTTTGAGTAAAACCAAAGCTTCGTTTGCTTCCTTTAATGTATATTCTCGGACTTCAGGCACAACGGGAATTTCAGCTGCCAAAGGTAAAAATTCCTGGGCATCTGTTCTAGTTACATTAGCGACACTCTTCACTTCCTTTTCATACCAAAGATGTTCAGCATAATCCAGTTCTGGGATTGGGGTCGTCTTGCGAATTGCGTTTATGATTACTCTGCCACCTCTCTCCAGATTCCTTAAAGCTTCACGTACTGGAACTCCTATGGGAGTAAAATCAATAGCACAATTAAGTTTTGCTGGCGGAGTATCTCCTGTGGCTCCAACCCAGTCAGCTCCCAATTTGCCGGCTAAATCCTGATGTTCTTTTTGTCCAAGTCTTGAAAAGACAAAAACCCTGCAATTTGGATACTTGTATTTTACGATCTGAATGACAATATGAGCAGAAGCCCCAAATCCATAAAGTCCCAAGATTTTACCATCTTCCATTCCTGAAAGTTTTAAAGCTCTGTATCCAATTACGCCAGCACATAGAAGAGGGGCTGCTTTTAGATCAGTAAATCTTTCTGGAATAGGATAGGCGAAATCTTCGGAAACAATGGTGTACTGAGCATACCCTCCATTGGCATCCTTTCCTGTCCATTTTGCCTTATTACACAAATTTTCCTGTCCTTTGAGGCAAAAGGAACACTCTCCGCAAGCCCAGTTAATCCAGGCAATCCCGACTCTATCACCCTCCTTGAACTTGGCTGCTCCTTGACCTAATCTCTCTACTCTTCCTACGATTTCGTGACCCAAGACCATAGGAAATCTCGATGGAGAAACCCTGCCTTCAATCTCATCGAGTTCAGTATGACAGACCCCACAGGCAGAAACTTTGACTAAAATCTGCTTAGAGTCAGGAACAGGATCCGGTAAATTCACTAACTCCAAAGGCCTTTCTTCGACCGAAGAGATTTTATTAAGTACCATTGCTTTCATTTTTTTGTCCTCTGTTTTTACATTAAGACAATCAGAAACTAGGGTTACCCACTCTCCAATCTTTTCCTAATATCCGTCAAGATCTCGCCAATCTCGACTATGCCATAAAACCATAAGAACTCCTTACTTTCTGCCCATTTGATATAAGGTTCAATTGCCTTGCCAAGGGATTTTCTAGTGAAGCCGCTCTTCTCTCTGTTTGAGTTCACGCCAATATAATAGTAGAGAGAGGAATTTTTAAATTTGGGCATCTCCTTCACCAATTGAGCTGCTGTAATGGCTGACAGTATGTCATTGGAGTTATCACCATAACCCTTTAGTTCGTAGAAGATATACACAGTTTTACCTCGGGTTTGAACTTCGAATGCACCATCACTTTTGACCTTGAGTTCTCCCATATAAAGGATCTGCCCTTTAAGTTCTTCATTAGAAAGTTCTCTAATTTTGAATTCCTCTAGCTCCTTTACGAACAACTGCGCTATTGCTTCTCTTATTGGCATATCCCTCCTATCTCCTCGTTTTGTTCTCTTTGAGCTCACATCAAACAGCTTCTCTGCCACATCTTTAAGGAATCCCTTATTCCCGTGAGCCTCTAGAAGCCGCTCAAAGTGCTGATAGCTGCAGCCAAAACAGCCTTCTGGCTTCTTAAATCACTCGCACTGTTCCCATTTTGAGCACTTCCCGTTTATGACTCTCCCTTCTGAAATTAGAAATTACTGAGAATAGAATCTCTTTCTTATTAAGACATTCTCTGCGAATAGAGTGATTTCAGATAGCGTTCTACACTATGAAGATACTTCCATAAGAATTTTCCAAGATTTCATCGAAATCCTCCCTATAGCGCTTCATCGTGGTAGGGAGATAGTCCAATATATCCTGCGCAGTTATTCCATCCTCGCCTTTGTCCCCAACAGCTAAGTCGCCGGAAAATCCGTGGATAAACACGCCCATCCTTACTGCATCTTTAAGAGATAATCCTAGCCCAAACATAGCAGCTATCGTTCCAGTGAGGACGTCGCCACTTCCCGCTGTAGCCATGCCTGGATTCCCACTCAGATTGATAAAAACCCTTCCATCAGGATAGCCAACAAGCGAATGAGCTCCTTTTAACACAATTATGGCATTAAGCTCCTCTGTCGTGTGTTGTAAAATATCTACTCCGTTTTTCTTTATCTGGCTCACATCTCTTTTGCTAATTCTGGACATTTCGCCGTGATGCGGTGTGAGTATCGCGAGCGATTCTCTACTTTTAACCACCTCTCTGTCCACCGCGATGGCAGTAATTCCATCGCCGTCTATGAGCAGAGGTTTCTCAATACTCTGTGCTAATTCTCGCACTAGTTCTTGTGTCTCCTCATTCAGAGAAATCCCTGGCCCTATAACGACCATGTCCACTCTTTCACAGAATTCTAAGAGTCCCTCCTTGTTTTCCAATGCTATGCTCCCTGAGCTTGTCTCTTTCTGAGGAAGAAAGACAATTTCGCTCCCTTTACTTGCCAGGAATGGGCAAATCGATCTTGGCGCCGCCAGATAAGACAGCCCACCTCCTGCCTTGAGCAAGGACATAGCAGAAAAATACGGTGCCCCTAAATAGCTGGAAGAGCCAGCAATGAAAAGGACTTTTCCATAATCACCTTTATGGGTGTCTTTGCCTCTCTCGGGAAGCCCTATAGGATCGTTAATCTCTACCTTTATGGTATCAGCATTGTAAAGCGCCGGTGGGTAAGAAATATATGAGAGATACAGTTTTCCGCATCTTTCGTATCCAGGATAAAGAAAATTTCCTAATTTAGGAAGTCCGAACGTTACTGTATAATCTGCCTTGACTGCCACACCCATCACTTCTCCAGAATCGCCGTTTACCCCCGAAGGGATATCAACGCTGAACACCGTTTTCTTGCTCTCGTTAATCAACTGAATTGTATCTTTATGCACGCCATCAAGTTCCCTAGCAAGGCCAGTACCAAATATAGCATCCACAATGGCATCAGAATGAAAAACAGTGTACTTTATTGATTCGATTGAGCTGACTTTACAGATTTCTATCGGCATCTTTGATATTATCTCAAAGTTCTTTTTTGCCGCTCCTTTGAATTTAGTTTCGTCATCTAAAAGAAGAATCTTTACCTCTCCACCATTTGAATGAATCTTCCTGGCAATAACAAGTCCGTCTCCACCATTATTGCCGCCGCCACAGAAAACGACAAATCTCTTCCCTATTACCCCAAACTGCTCTAATATAACAAAATATACCGCCCCTCCAGCATTTTCCATTAAAAGTTCCTCTGAGATGTTAAATTCGTCTATAGCACGCCTATCCAATTCCCTTATTTCGTTTACTCTTGCTAGTTTCATTCCTTACCTCTCTTGCCAATAAATTTACAGCGCAAGTGCTACTAAAATTTCCGATTACTAAATAGCTCGACACTCATCTTCTAGAAAATATATCCTAACTGTTTCATGCGGCAATTTGCAACTTCTGCGGCAAACGACCACGTATGCGCTGCTGCTAGCGAAAATGACATCTTCATAGTATTATGTCGTTTAAAAATATAGTGAAATTTTACAAACCTGTCCAAATTCAAAGAGGACAGAGCTAAAGGTCTGTCCCTACGGGAGAATATGGGGGTGAAGACCACGGAGAATGCTAAAATTTAACAGCCTTAGAATGTTTGGAGGGTAACAAAATCGCATAACATCATCAACTGTGCTGCCGAAGCCGCTTGACGAATACTGCCAGACGCAATAAACTTATGTGTGGAATTGGATATGAGACAAGCATCTGTTGTAACGCTGGTATAGGCTATTTTTGCCAAAGCAGAGTTTGGGGACTGTTCATACTCCCAGTTAGATCAGGTCTTCCTCGGTAGCTCAATGGTAGAGTGGGCGGCTGTTAACCGCTTGGTTGCAGGTTCGAGTCCTGCCCGGGGAGCCATATTTGTGACAGCATGGTAATAGTATGGAAGATAAGGTAGCGATATTTATAGATGGAAGTAATCTTTATCATGCTCTGCGTAGCAACTTTAATCGATATGATCTTAATTTTGCAGAATTTGCTCGCAGACTCTGTGGAGACAGGCATCTAGCACGTGTATACTATTACAATGTTCTACAGGATCCAAGCCAGTATCCTGAAGGCCATCGAGAACAACAAGACTTTCTTGACGCTCTACATCGTATGCCTTACCTTGAGATCAGACTGGGAAGCACCAAAATAGCTCAAGGCACTCCTGTGGAAAAGGGCATTGACATTATGTTATCTACAGATTTGCTCCTTTTTGCCTGGACTAACTTGTATAATGCTGCAATTCTGGTGAGTGGTGACGGGGATTTTGCCTATGCCCTTCAGGCGGTAAAAAATATAGGTAAGCACATAGAAGTGGCTTACTTTGAGAACAATATCTCTAAGAACCTTCTTGAGATAGCAGACCAAAGACATCTATTGAATCGCGCCTTCTTCAAGGGATTGTGGGTAGGCAAACACCACACTCGATATAAGAGTGCAACCACCACCCAGAGAAAATGATATAATCTCCCCTAACTTCGTCTCGGATAGACGACATTATATATTGCTTTCCCAACGACAGAAAGGAGGACAATAAAAATGGAGCTTGTAGAAGGCATAAAGCTAAGAAAGAGCATTAGAGGTTATAAATCAACACCTGTGCCCAAAGAAACGCTGGCTCAAATTCTGGAAATAGCTACCCGCGCCATCTCAGGCATGAACATCCAACCTTGGAAGTTTACTGTTCTGGGCGGCAAGATATTGGATGAACTAAAAAAGGCGGTGCAGGAAAAATTCCTGGCGGGAGAAGAACCTCGTTACGACCTTGGTCCCATAGCGCGTCTCACCGGAATTTATCGCGATCGCCAAGTAGCCCTGGCAAAGGACTTATTCCAACTGATGAACATCACTCGAGAGGATAAGGGGAAGAGAATAGAATGGAATTCAAAAATGCTTCGTTTTTTCGACGCCCCCAATGCCATAATTATCAGCGTGGACGAAGAAATCAACAACTCCTTATCTATCCTCAGCATTGGCGCTGTAACCCAGACCACCATTTTAGCAGCAATAAATTTTGGACTGGGCACATGTATAGAACTGGACCCGACTAGCTATCCCGATGTCATAAGGCAAATCACAGGTATCCCTGAATCTCAGAAGATAGTTGTTGCTATAGCCATCGGATATCCAGATTGGGATTTCCCTGCAAATAAGTTGCAGACAAGCAGAGAACCATTGGAGAACATTGTTACTTGGCTTGGAATGTAGATGAATTAAATATGAACCGGTTAAGCTAGTTCACATAAGCGACGGAGTCAGGTATGCCCATATATGAATATGTTTGCTCTAATTGTAATCTTAAATTTGAATTGCTCCGCGCTTTAAGCCAGGCAGACAAGAATGCTTCCTGTCCACAATGTGATAACAGCGCCAGGCGAGTATTTTCACCTTTCAGTGCTTTTTCTGAGGGAGACGAAGGCATATCCACGGCTATCGGTGGCATCAACTCTTGTACTACATGCGCCGCTGCTAGCTGTACTACTTGCGGTAGATAATATTCGCTTAACTACCAGCCCTTCTCATCTGAACAAGCTTAAACCATAAGAAAGTTGGCTGTACACTCGGAATATATTATGTCAAGCAATTTTACTACCTGCACTCGATGGATCGGAACTGACGAATCAGGCAAAGGTGATTACTTTGGGCCACTGGTTGTCGCAGGTATACTGGTAGACACCAACACTGTTAAGTCTTTTGAGGAACTGGGAATACGAGATAGTAAGAAGCTTTCGGAAAGCACAATAAAGGACTTAGCAGCCAGAATTAAGCGCAAATCTCCACTCTCCATAGTAGCCATAGGACCAGAAAAATATAATGAACTTTATGCCAAGATAGGTAACCTAAATCGCTTACTTGCCTGGGGGCACTCCAGAGTTATAGAAAATATCCTTGACAAGGAACAATGTGACTACGTCTTATCTGACCAATTCGGTGATGAAAAGTTTATAGTCCAGGCATTAATGGAGAAAGGCAAAAAAATAGAAGTAATCCAGAGAGCTAGAGCCGAAAGTGATATAGGAGTAGCAGCAGCTTCAATATTAGCCAGAGCAGAGTTTGTACAGAGACTAACAGCATTATCGCTAAAATACGGAATAGTTCTCCCTAAAGGGGCCTCGTCACAAGTGATTGAAACAGGAAGGGAATTTGTCAAGAGATACGGAAGTGAAAGGCTAAATGAGGTGGCTAAGATCCACTTCAAAACGACAAAATTAGTGTTAGCAAAGATAGATAATACTTAGCGGAGCATGGCCACATAGCTATCTAAAGGCACCCCAAGTGAATCTGCCACCGGATTACATTTCGCCTTAAGGCAATAAAAAACTCTTCCTTTACTGGGTAAATCGGATAAGGATTCATAATATCCCATTCCTTTTGCAAATATAAGCTCTGCTGACTCAAATTCATGTTTGAACTCTTCCGAAGCTAAACTAATAATTATCCCAGGTGAGGCTATGCCAGTAGTTATAATTTTCCCAAATTTACTCTCCAAACCAGAATTCCTGACGTCTTCCAAAGTGGCATCGTTTTGAACAGGTGACGGCTTAACTACATAAATAGTATCAGCGAATCGCCTCATGTAGCTGAGAAGCGCTAGATCAAAATAAACTTCCCCAGCGTTATCCGCTAAATATAAAACCTTACCGCCATCTCTCAATTTTCCTTCGAGATAACACGAATCATCTATGGTGAAATCTATAGGTTTTCTTATGTCCTCCACAACCCCATCAAGTTCTTTGAAAAAATCAATGGCGTTGGCTGCAGCCGCAAGTCTAAGATAATCCCTAAAACTACCTTTATATTGAAGACTTATCTCAGGATACAACTCCTTTGCAACTTCCATCTCCTTGGCTTTCATCGCCTGATAAGGGTCAGGATTGATGGTTACTTCCTTTATTACTTCATGAATCTTAGTAGCTATTACGACAGATATTTGGTTATAGGAAAATTTATTATCTAGAACCTCTATCCCGTTTTCTATCGCCCTTTGTCTTAACAAGATATCTGGAGTTGCTAACTGAGCAGCCTGGTAAATTAACTTTTTTAAACAGTCATAACAAACTTGCGATACTTTCATGCAGTATACAGATCCTTGTGATAATAATCCGACTTACTAGTGGATTAGTTACCTTCTCTTAATAATATCTTAGTTTGATATATTTGGGAATGCTCTATTATAATTAGAACTGATAAATAAAGGAAGACAACATGGCTGAGTCAGTTATATATGAAAAAAGAGAAAAAATTGCTTACATTACTCTTAATCGTCCATCAAAATTGAACGCTATGAACGCTGAAATGTCGTCTGAGCTTGATAATGTATGTCTCGATTTTCAAAACGACGATAACTTATGGGCTGCCGTTATTACAGGCGCGGGCCGAGCTTTTTGTTCCGGAGCGGACGTTGAAGATATAGATAAAGTTCTCCCCCTTTCTACACCAGGCCTCTCCGTTGAGCTAGATAAACCTATTATTGCTGCTATCAATGGCTATTGCCTCGGTGCAGGTTTTCTCATAACTATGTATTGCGATATAAGAATCGCCGCCGAAGATGCTCAGTTTGGCTACCCTGAAGGGAAAGTGGGGGTCACTGCTGGAGCGGGTTCATGTCTTATTAGACACATGCCAACGGCAGTAGCTATGGAAATGCTTCTCCTCGGCAGGCGCATTAATGCACGGAGGGCATACGAAATAGGTTTTGTAAATGCAGTTGTTCCACCTCAGCAATTGTTAGACGAAGCAACTAAGATAGCAGAATTGATCAATGAAAATGCTCCTTTAGTCGTTAGAACTCTTAAGAACTTGGTATCTAAGAGTTATTATCCCACTCCTCGTGAACATGAAGTTGCATATTCCCGCATTACTGGTCTGCTTCGCAAAAGCGAAGATGCTGCGGAAGGTCGCAGTGCCTTTTTAGAGAAAAGGCAACCGGTATTCAAAGCAAAATGATCATTTGAGCACTCTATTAGTGCTTTACTATGGCCATTCAGCTTGTGTACCTCTGAAAACTTGTTATGTTTGATAGATTACAGCTAATACAAAAACGCTATGAGGAGCTAAACCAACTGATGGCTCAGCCGGAGATAGCTACAGACCTACAACAGTTGCAGGAGCTAAATAAAGAAAGAGCCAGAATTGAATATACGGTTAGCCTATATCAACAATACAAAGTCGTAACCAAAGAATTAACAGAAACCGAGACCTTGCTCCACAACAACACCGGGGCTGAGATGATAACCCTTATCAAAGAAGAACTGAGCAGCCTTCAACAGCGGCAAGATGAACTAATACATCAACTTAAGCTATCTCTATTGCTAAAAGACCCCCATGATGAAAGAGATGTGATTGTTGAGATTAGAGCTGGAGCTGGTGGAGACGAAGCAAGTCTTTTTGCTGCCGACCTATTCCGCATGTATAGCCGTTACGCCCAATCGAAGGGATGGCAAGTAGAAATTATAGATAGCAACCAAAGTGAAATTGGTGGCTTTAAAGAGCTTATTTTTGAAGTTAAAGGTAAGGGCGCTTTCAGTCAATTTAAATATGAACGAGGTGTTCATAGGGTGCAAAGAGTACCTGTTACCGAAGCTTCAGGTCGAATTCACACTTCTACAACTACTGTAGCTGTTTTGCCCGAAGCAGAAGAGATTGAATTCAATATCAAACCAGATGATTTGAAAATGGAATTTTTTCACAGCAGTGGTGCAGGAGGGCAGAACGTTAATAAGGTGACTACCGCTGTTCGCATTACTCACTTACCCACTGGTATGGTAGCTGTTTGTCAAGATGAACGCTCACAATTAAGAAATAGAATGAAAGCTATGGCAGTGCTTCGCGCTAGATTGCTCAACCTGGAGCAACAAAAGCAATTCGAAAGTATAGAGAAGGAAAGGCGTAGTCAAGTGGGCACTGGCGATAGAGCAGAAAAAATTCGTACCTACAACTTTCCTCAAAATCGTATTACTGACCATAGAATTAGTTTGACTTTTCACAACCTTGACCACATTTTGGAAGGGGAGCTCGACGAACTCATTGAGGCATTATGTGCGAAAGAGCAAGCACAACAATTGGAGATAGCCCACTCATGACTCTAAGCCAGGCAATATATTTGACTAGCCAGAAATTGAGTAAAGTAGGAATAGATTATACCGTTATTGAAGCTGAACTCCTACTACAACACGCATTGGGAATATCCAAGACCCAGTTATATACAGATCGTAGCAGGGCACTAACTCCTGTGGAAACAGATCGCCTGCAGGAAATCACTCAACGCCGCCTTTGCCGCGAACCTAGCGCTTACATATTAAACCAACGGGAATTCTATGGGATTGATTTTTATATTGACCAGCGCGTCCTTATTCCCAGACCCGAGACAGAAATTCTTGTAGAGAAAGCCATCGAATCCGCTTCCCGTCACTTTACGAAGAAAAATCTTACCATAGCCGACGTCGGTACTGGCAGCGGAGTTATCGCTATTACTCTTGCCATAGCGCTACCTCTAGCTATAGTTTATGCTACCGATGTCTCAACTGCAAGCCTGGAGGTCGCTGGTATGAATTGCCGCAGACACAAGGTTAACGACCAAGTGAAACTTCTCCATGGTAATTTGCTTGAGCCACTGCCCCAGCCAATTGATATGATAATAACTAACCTTCCCTATATTAAGGAGACTGAACTGAAGATGTTGAGCCCTGAAATAGTGAATTTCGAGCCACTAACAGCTCTAACTGGTGGTAAAGATGGTCTGGACAAAATACGAAGTCTTTTAGCGCAAATACCAGATAAGGTTTGTCCTAGAGGATGTTTTTTGATGGAAATAGGCCAAGGACAAGCTCAAGCAGTAACCTCACTAATACGAGGCTGTCTTCCAGAAGCTAGCATTGAGTTAGTTCCTGATCTAAGTAATATTGACAGAGTGGTCAGTGTTAGTTTAGTATAACACCTTGCAAAATGGTCGCGTTGTTAACTGCGGGTAGCATAGCTACGAGGCAATCTAAATGAGTAGTTTGGACTATACAGTTAACGTATTATCTGACCTTATTGTAGAATCCAAAATGATTACAGTTTTCACTGGCGCTGGTGTGAGCACAGAATCGGGAATACCGGACTTCCGTAGTCCAGGAGGAATCTGGAGCAGATATAACCCTGAGGAATTTACCATTCAAAAATTTCTTAACAACCCTGAGTCTCGCAAAACACACTGGAAAATGCTCACGGAGGCCGGGCTTACCACTGAAGCTAAACCAAATCCTGCTCACTATGCTATCACTGAACTTCACCAATTGGGCAAGCTAGATTGTGTCATTACTCAGAACGTGGACAATTTACATCAAAAAGCAGGAGTCCCTGAAGATATAGTGTTTGAGCTTCATGGCAATATGCAGCGCGCTGTGTGTCTAAGTTGTCATAGACGTTTCCCTTTCAACGAAGTATTATGTAGAATAAGAGAAGGAGAAGAAATTCCCGATTGTCCTTATTGTCATGGCATTCTCAAGCCGGATGCCGTTTTCTTTGGTGAGGCATTGTCTCAGACAATACTGGCAGAAGCCACCCGGCGTTCGCGGAATTGCGACTTGCTTATTATCATGGGTTCCACACTCATTGTGTATCCTGCCGCTTATATACCAATGTACGCCAAGGAGGCTGGAGCCAAACTAGCTATTGTCAATCTTAGTGAAACACCGCTAGATCGCCAAGCCCTGGTAGTTATCAGGGGTAAAGTCGGTGAAATAATGTCAAAAGTAATGGAAAAGGTGAGAAACAAAATATTTCCTTAACATATGGAATTTATCTCTAAAGTTAGCTGAAAACAGTAAACTCCTCTTTGATAGAGCTCGTTACAGAGGCTCTATCACGTGTAGAGGACTTTCAAATGGGTTACTACTAAACTTAAATAAAAAGGAGGATTATGGAATTTATTAAGTACCTTTTCGACTCTGACTCTGTGGCTGTAATTGGTGCTTCTAATACCCCAGGAACTTGGGGGTTTGGGGTAATGAATACCCTCTTCAGCTCCTCGAAGAAAAGGAAGATATGGCCTGTGACCAAAAGTGCCTCGGAGGTTCTTGGCATAAAAGCCTATCGGAGTATTATTGAGGTGCCCGAGGAAATAGACTTCGCTGTTATCTCTGTCCCCGCCTCAGAGGTACCCGGGGTAATGAGGCAATGTGTAGAGAAAGAAGTGAAGAGTGCACTTATCATTTCCGCGGGATTGGCCGAGTCGGGTGAGGAAGGCGCCAGAATAGAAGAAGAGGTTGTGCAAATCGCCAGACTGGGAGGATTACGATTTATCGGTCCTAACAGCATGGGTCACGCCGACACATTTTCAGATTTCTCTACTCTGGCTTGGTTAAGAGAAATAAAGAAAGGCCCGATAGGGTTTATCTCTCAGAGCGGGACCTATGGCGAACGTCTTGTTAATACCGCCCTCGCTGCTGGCCTCGGCTTCAGCAAGTTTATCAGCAGTGGTAATGAGGCCAACCTACACCTCGAGGACTACCTGGAATACCTCGCTCAAGATGAAGATACCCAGATTATTGCCCTTTATGTTGAAGGACTGCGAGAGGGAAGGCGATTCCTTCACCTCGCAAAGGAGATTACAAGGAAAAAACCTATCGTTGTCCTCAAGTCAGGAAGAACAGAAGGATCGGCAAGGGCAGCCAG
>JAXHSX010000086.1:0-15116 GCA_034190625.1 Chloroflexota bacterium | reverse complement strand
CTCTCATTCCGCATAGAGATCCCACTATATTACTTACCACTGCCGGTATGGTGCAAATGAAACCATACTTTCTCGGATTGGAAAACCCTCCCAGCCAAAGATTAGCTTCCTGTCAAAAGTGTTTTCGTGCCACCGATATAGATTCAGTAGGTGACAGCAAGCACCTTACCTTCTTTGAGATGCTGGGTAATTTCAGTGTGGGTGATTATTTCAAGAGAGAAGCCATCTCCTGGGCGTGGGAATTCGTTACAAAGCATTTGAAATTACCCACAGAACGGCTCTGGATAACTATCTATTTTGATGATGACGAAGCTTTTAATTACTGGAGGGAAATCGGTATTCCTGCTGAGAAGATATTACGATTTGGCGAAGAAGATAATTTCTGGGGCCCGGTTGGCGATTCAGGACCTTGTGGGCCATGCAGCGAAATCCATTATGACATGGGTGAAGAATTCGGCTGTGGTAAACCTGATTGTAAACCCAACTGCGAGTGTAGTCGCGTCTCTGAGATTTGGAATCTGGTGTTTACTCAATACAATCAGGACAGCGATGGGCATTGCGCTCCTTTAGCAAAGCCAAACATAGATACAGGGATGGGACTGGAGAGAACTTTAGCCGCTATCCAGGGTAAGCCTTCTCCTTACGAAACAGACCTGTTTTACCCTTTAATAGACCGAGTTTGTCACTTGGCTGGTAAAGAGTATGGTCAGGACGAGAATACAGACCGAGCTATTAGAATTGTTGCTGAGCATGGACGCGGCATTCCCTTTCTTATTGCTGACGGTGTGATGCCTTCTAATGAGGAAAGAGGGTATGTTCTGCGACGCATACTACGACGAGCTTCAGTTTTTGGCAGGAGATTGGGCTTGGATAAGCCTTTCCTTGGTGAAATTGCAGAACTTGTCGTTAATAAGATGGGACACACGTACCCTGAGCTTGTGGCTAACCAAGGGTTGATTAAGCAAATGGTTGAAGCAGAGGAAGAGAGATTCATTAGCACTTTGGATGTGGGGCTTAATTCCATAAATGCTACTTTGGAAAAAACAAGTAAAAGACTACAAAAATTTGCATCTAGCCCTGCATTCCGACAGATGCAAGAAATTCTTCAGCAATTGGCTGAGCAACTAGGGAATGTCACCCAGCCAATCCAAGAAAATCTTCAGCAATTGGCTGAACAATTAAGGAGTACCACCCAGCCAATCCAAGAAAATCTTCAGCAATTAACTGAACAACTAGGGATGGCTACCCAACCGAACCCGGCGATTAGACTTAGCCCTGCATATCAACAGATGCAAGAAAGGCTTCAGCAAATCCAAGAATATGTAACACTTCCAGGTAAAGAAGTATTCAAACTCCACGACACATTTGGCTTCCCAAAGGAATTAACAGCTGAAATTGCTGGAGAAAAAGGCCTTTCTATAGATTGGGAAGGTTTTGAAAATGAGATGGAGAGGCAGCGGGAAATGGCTCGGGCTCACATGAAAGGTAAAGGCGAGCTCAAGGTCAAGGCTACGGGCATACTTAAGCAAACAGATTTTGTTGGCTATAAAATGACTACTTCTCAAGCTAAAGTCCTTGAACTCAGCGTGAAAGGGCAACCCTTAAGAACTGCTTCTCAGGGAGAAGAAGTTGACATAATACTTGATAAGACACCTTTCTATGGCGAGATGGGAGGGCAAGTGGGAGACACTGGGGAAATCCGTGGTGAAAGAGGAAGAATGACCATTACTAATACCGTCAAGCATATAGTGAATGGTAGCGAGCTTGTAGTTCATCAGGGGGAGGTTGTCGAGGGCAGTATATCTGTCGATGAAGAAGTGGAGGCCAGGGTTGATACTACCCACCGTCTGGATATCGCTCGTAACCATACGGCTACTCATCTGCTCCAGGCTGCTATGAGAGAGATATTAGGCAGCCATATTCAACAGAGAGGTTCGTTAGTGGAACCAGAGAGATTCAGGTTCGATTTCCCTCAATTATTACCGCCTTCTCAGAAAGAAATAGGGGAGATTCAACAATGGGTCAATGAAAGAATACGCCAGAACTTGGTGGTGAAGACCATGACTGTTCCTTATGATGAAGCCATAGCCGAGGGCGCTATCGCTTTGTTTGAGGAAAAATATGGTGACACGGTTCGGGTAGTAGCAATCGATGAGCCAGCGATAAGCAAAGAACTCTGCGGCGGTACTCATGTGAAATCAACGGGAGAAATCGGTACCTTCCTTATAACCAGCGAAGGTAGCATTGGCACCGGACTGCGTCGTATCGAGGCGATTACAGGGCGAGCTGCGGAATCTTTGATAAATGCACGTTTTTCCTCTCTGCAAAACATGGCTGATGCGGTAGAAAGTCCACTTGAGAAGGTTCCCGAGAAAGTAAAAGCTCTTGTTGAATACCTAGAAAAAGAACGTAAACGCTCGTTATCATTAGAAAGGGAACTGTCACGCAGAGTAGTAGAGACCTTGCTTCAGCAAGCAGAGCGAGTGAATGGGGTGACAGTTTTGGCAGCCAGAGTACCTTCGTTGACTATGCCAATCCTTAGGGAGATGGGTGATATTTTGCGAGACAGGTTGAAAAGCGGGGTAATAGTTCTAGCTACGGTTTACGATAACAAGCCAAATTTCCTAGCCATGGTGACATCCGATTTAATAGCCAGGGGATTTAATGCTGCTGATATCGTCAAACAAGTGGCTGGGGTTACTGGTGGTGGAGGGGGTGGCAAAGCAGATATGGCTCAAGCTGGAGGTAAAGACCCATCAAAACTTGATGAGGCTTTGAGATTGGTCAAAAATATCATAACTAAACAGTCTCCTTCTTCTTGAGAAGATAGGATAAAAGCTCGCTTTTTCAAGAGGAGCCAAGGATCTCAACGTAGGATAAAATGCGTAGTTTAGGACTGGATGTCGGAGACAAAAGGATTGGAGTAGCTGTAAGCGATCCTGAAGGAGTCATAGCCTTTTCTCTCACAACGATTGCTAATGGAGACGAAGACACAGCTATAAACGATGTTATCAAGCTTGCGGGGCAATACGATATAGAGCACATTGTAGTCGGTTTACCTCTCAGTTTGAATGGTGAAATTGGGCAACAAGCTAAGAAAGTGATGGCTTTCGCTGATAAAGTGTCATTACAAGCAAAGCAAAGCAATCTTGGCCATGTTGATATACAAATGTGGGATGAACGCCTCTCTACTGTAGCTGCTAATCGCTTAATGACTGAGAGTGGAGGACGTTACAAATTACAATCAGGTACCAAGAATAAGGGTACTAAGGGTAAGGGAATAAACAAAAATCGCAAATCTTCGGCTAAAGTTGCGATAGATGCTGTGGCAGCCGCTTTTATTTTGCAGGGTTTTCTGGATAGCGTAAGCGAGGGAGAGTGGTGTCAAAGTACATAGGTCTTATTGGCTATCCCCTTAAACATTCCATTTCCCCTCATTTTCAGCAGGCTGCTCTGGACTATCATGGTCTTGATATTCGTTATGAAGCATGGGAAACGACTCCGGAACAACTTGAGGTAACAATAGCTAAGTTGAGAGAACCACAAAATTTGGGGGCTAATATAACTGTGCCTCTTAAAGAAGCGGTGTTACCTTTTTTGGACCAAATTGACGATTTGGCGAGTTTGATCGGCGCCGTCAATACCATAGTTAAAAGAGACAATAAGCTTTGGGGTTACAATACTGATGCCCATGGGTTTATAGAAACATTGACGAAACAGGGGGATTTTGAGGCCGAGGGCAAGAAAGTGGCAATCCTGGGTGCTGGTGGAGTAGCTAGAGCGGTTAGCTTTGCCCTGGTGCAGAATAGAATAGCATCCATCCTTATTGTCAGTCGCAGTCTAGACCGAGGTCGAATACTGGCGGATAATCTAAGGAAGTACACATCCCAAGCCGGATGGCAGGCTACGGTTGTTGTTGTACCCTGGCAGAATTTAACTTCGAGTCAGATTTTTGATGCCTGCCAGCTAATAGTTAATTGCACTACGATAGGAATGAAACATAGTTCTCAAGAAGGACAATCACCCCTGAGTATAGAACTGATTCCTAAAGGGGTGATTGTCTGTGATTTAGTATATAACCCTTATCCCACGCCTCTACTGAAATTGGCTAAGGAGGTTGGAGCCAATATACTTGGTGGCTTGCCTATGTTAGTATATCAAGGAGCAGCTTCGTTTGAATTGTGGATGGGGAGAGAAGCCCCAATTGACATAATGTTTATCAAGGCTAATGAAATGTTAATGAGACAGGAACAGTGAAAAAGGCAACCACTATTGGCTTGGCCGTGTTATTACTTTTGGCCACGCTAATTCCTGCTGGCTGTGTCTCAATAGGATCAGTAGGTAAAATCGCTGTGATTTCTCTCACTGGGGTTGTTGGATCAGGGAGCTCTTCTTTAATCTTCGGCTCAACAATAAGTCCTGCTTTGGTGAGGGAGCAGTTAGGTAAGGCTGAATATGATGTTGCAGTGAAGGCAGTTGTTCTGCGTGTGGAGAGCCCTGGTGGAGCAGTGGCTCCTTGCCAGGAAATTCTCGAAGAAATAGAGAAAATCAAACAGATAAAACCTGTTGTGGTAAGCATGGGGGATATGGCTGCATCGGGAGGCTACTATATCTCAGCCGAAGCGGATAAGATTGTGGCTCTACCGGGCACATTAACCGGAAGTATTGGGGTTATCTCTCAAATTCCAAATATTAAGGGGCTTTACGATAAGTTAGGAATTGAAATGCAAATCTTCAAAAGTGGCAAGTATAAGGATATGTATTCCGGGTTGAGAGAGCTAAGTTCTGAAGAGAAGGAAATTATGCAGCGAATGACTGACGAATATTATGAACAATTTATCGAGGTCGTGGCTGAAGGTAGAGGGCTAAGCAAAGAGGAGGTCAGGAATTTAGCTACCGGGCAGCTTTACACAGGTGTTGAGGCTAAAAAGCTGGGTTTGATTGACGAACTGGGCGGATTGGATGTTGCCATAGCTTCGGCAGCGCAGTTGGCTGATATTGAGACTTGGCAAGTTGAATATTACAAACCTACGCCATCTCTCCTCGAATCGCTTTTGGGTATGAATTTAAGCAGTTTGGCTGAGGTTGTGCAATTAAAATTGTGGGGGTTGGGTGGGGAGGACATAGTGCTCCTTCAGACACTGAGTCGTAGTTATCCTCAACCTCAATATCTATGTGAGAGCTAATGAATAAATTCCGATTTTTAACTGCGGGAGAATCCCATGGAAAGGGGTTAATATCTATAATTGAGGGAATGGTAGCCGACCTTCCCCTACAGGCAGAATATATCAACAAGGAACTCAAACGCCGCCAGCGGGGCTATGGGCGTGGTCCTCGCATGGCGATCGAAGAGGATAAGGCAGAAATCATATCTGGTGTTCGTTATGGACTAACTATGGGAAGTCCTATCGCTCTCCATATAACCAATCGAGATTGGCAGAACTGGCAAGAACAACTTAGCATTGCTCCATTGGGGGGGAAAATTGAGCCTATAACACGTCCTCGTCCAGGACATGCTGATCTGGCAGGAGTTACTAAATATGGTCTAAAAGATATCAGGCCAATCATAGAGCGTGCCAGCGCTCGGGAAACTGCTGCTAGAGTAGCTGCTGGCGCCGTAGCTAAAAGATTTCTGGAGGAATTTGGCGTTGCTATTAATAGCCATACTGTAGCGATTGGACAATGTCATTGCGAGCGAAGCGAAGCAATCTCATCGGAAGACAGTAAAGTAGTAAATTGGCAGCAAGTGGAAGCCTCTCCAGTCCGCTGTGCCAATGTTGAGTTAGAACAGGCTATGATGGTGGCTATTGATGAAGCCAAAGCTAATGGAGATACCTTGGGTGGCATTTTTGAGGTAATCGCTACTGGAGTACCTGTCGGCTTAGGCAGTCATGTGCACTGGGATCGCCGGCTCGATGGCAAAATTGCCCAGGCGATAATGAGCATCAATGCTGTGAAGGGAGTGGAGATCGGCTCGGGGTTTGTTCTAGGTGCGCTCAAGGGATCTGAAGCTCACGACGTTATTGAACCTTCTCCCCAAACCCTCTCCCTTGAAGGGAGAGGGCTAGGTGAGGGTGAAGCTCCGCAATCTCTTCCCTGGCAGCATGTCACTAATCGCGCTGGTGGTATAGAAGGCGGTATGAGTAATGGCGAGCCGATTGTGGTTAGGGCTGTGGTTAAGCCCATTGCTACTTTAGCCAATTCCCTGGTTTCTATCGATCTCCGTAGTGGCGAGGTAGTCAAGGCTCATTACGAGCGCAGTGATATTTGTGTTGTTCCCGCCGCTGGTGTGATCGCTGAAGCTATGCTAGCTATCGTTTTGGCCGATGACTGCTTGGGAAAATTCGGAGGAGATAACTTAAAGGAAGCCACAGAGAATTATCATAATTACCTGAAAGGAAGTAGCTAAGGTAGTATTAAGTTAATAAAGGAGGAAAAATGGAGGAAAAAATTTATGCGCCAGCAATAGAACCGGGTGAGCAGTTGGAAAGAGATATGGAATGGGTAAGGAATGAGATACTCCTGGAAAAGGAGCCGGAGAAGAAGATTGCCACGATTACTTTCAATCGTACTGAAAAGTTGAACTCTTTCATGCGCAGCCACTATCTTTATTTAGCGAAAATCATGCGCGAATTAAACTGGGATGATGATGTAAAGGTGATAATTTTCAAGGGAGCAGGGCGTTGTTTTGGGACGGGGCATGATGTTGGTGAATTGGGAACTATGCACGGTCATGACACAACAGGAAAAGCACACCGACCAAGCCAAAAGCAAAGGCTATTGGTGGATATGGGACTTAGAGAGATAATCTTTGAGCCGCTACATCACTGCATCAAAACTACTATCGCTCAAGTGCATAGTTATTGCTATGGTTACCACTTTCAGCTAGCTATGGCTTGTGACCTGGTGGTTTGTACTCCGGATGCTCGCTTTACTCATCCCGGCTTTAGATATATTGGACCTACCCTTGATCTCGCTTTGTGGCTACAGATTATGGGAGTACGAAAACTTAAAGAGATGGTGTTGACTGGAAGGCCATTTACCGCTGAAGAGGCGCTACAATATGGGTTGGTGAATAAGGTAGTTTCTTATGATAAGCTGGAGGAGGAGACCAATAAGTTTGCTGAGGCGGCAGCCGCCATGCCACTTGACGGCATTGTGATGGGGAAAACTTTCCTGCAAGGGATCATAGATGCTGCTGGAGTAGCAACGGGCGAATTCATAGGCTATATGGGGCATGCGATGCAAACTGCTATCCATTATGAGCCAGAGGAGTTTAATTTGCTCAAGGAAAGAAGGGATAAAGGTGTGAAGGGGGCTACGGTATCAAGAGACGGCTATTGGCCCGCCGAGTTCGATTTGAGATAACTATTTACCTTGCTCTTATTCTGAGCGAAGCGAAGAATATCCGAGACCCTTCGCTGCACTCATGGTAATATCAAAATATGATTTCAGATAGATTAGGTTGATTTTAGATTTACATATTCATACCACCATCTCTGGGGATAGCATCATCACTCCAGAGGACCTTATTATGGCAGCCAAGAGTGCTGGGCTAGACGCAGTTTGTATTACTGAACATGGGATTGAGAAGTCGAGGATAGCCAGTGACTTAGCCAGGAAGTATGATTTTCCCGTCTTTGGTGGACTGGAAGCGAGCACTGAACTGGGTGACATATTGGTTTTCGGGATAGATAGTTACCCACGGGCTATTTCTAAGGCCAGGGAGCTTAAGGAGTTTGTTGAGGAGGCAGGTGGGGTGCTAATCGCTGCTCATCCATTTAGAAGCAATTTTGGTCGATTCTCTCCCAACCAAAGATTAACCATAGATGCTGCTTGTCAATCGCAGTTCTTGCGATTGGTTGATGCCATGGAAGTAATCAACGGTTGGGCAAGAGAGGAAGAGGTTATTTTCTGTCAAAACGTGAGTAAGAAGCTGGGTTTAAATGGCACTGGGGGAAGCGATGCCCATATCCCCCTGCAGATAGGCTGCTGTGTCACAGTGTTTGAGAACAGCATCAGGAATGAAGCTGAGCTAGTGGCAGAGTTAAAACGAGGTAAGTTTAGGGCAGAAGACCGCCGCCGCCCGGAACAGAAAGACCCTGTAAATTGGTTTCGCTAGAGCTTATGGTATTCCACATAAGTTCGTATAAAATTTGTATAAAATATGATATAGAGAGTAACAATGAATTTTATGGTTAACTATGATGTGGACGATAGGTAATGGTCTGAGAGGTAAGTTTGGTAGTTAGTGAAATGATCTGTGCCTTGGCTTCGCCGGTGGAGTTAATTTCCAGCAATGCCACGCTCCCCAATTCCTTGATTTGGCGAGGAAAGGTAGGACTACCAGGGTTTATGAGAAGGACACCTTTATAGATTTCCATCAAAGCTACGTGGCTGTCACCAAAAACGAGGATATCTACTTTTCCACCAAATTCATACTGCATGGCTGCTTCTAGGGTTCTCCAGGAGGGCTCAGGATAATCTAGCCCATGGGTTAGCCCAAGGCGAATACCTTCAAGGATTAAGACTATATTATCTCTCAGGCGAGGGTCGGGCGGTAGCCAGATGTCACCATTTCCGCGTACTGCCATCACCGGGGCCAAAGCTTCCATCTCATCTAGCACAGAGAGGAGATAGATATCTCCACCATGAAGGATGAGATCAACCCCTGCGAAGACCTCTCTTATTTGTGGTGGAAGGGTCTCTCCTTCCTGAGAAATATGGGTATCGGAAATCAGGCCTAATCTCATCTGAAAAGCCTAAGCTTTACTTTGAAGCTAATTTGACCACTCCAGCTTCTGCCATCTGCTTGATTTCAGATAAGGAGTAGCCAAGTTCGAGGAGTATCTCCTCGGTGTGATGTCCTAAAAGAGGAGAGGGCGATTGAGGTCTCCCCGGAGTTTTGTCAAATTTCACTGGTACTGCAGGCATCCTTATCTTGCCTTCCGTAGGGTGGTCTACAGTGACGATCATCTCGTTAGCTTCTACCTGAGGATGGTCAACTAACTCAGCATATGTAAGACAAGGGTCACAACGTAGCTTTGCTTCCCTGAATATCGTTTGCCATTCTGCCCTAGTTTTTTGACCGAAGGCCTCATCAAGCAAAGGATATAATTCCTCACGGTGTTCCCATCTAGCTTCATCGGTGGCAAAACGAGGATCATTCACTAACTGCTCAATTCCGAGAAGCCTGGCGATGATAGACCAATGCTCTCCCATGCCAAAGATGGTGCCTACATCCCCATCCTTAGCTCGATATACCCCGATAGGTGGAGGCCAAAATGGATTTTGTCCGCGACCTACCTTAGTATTTAACTCACCACCAATTAAATATTCAGCTAGCTCGTAGGATTGTATATGGATTGCAGAATTGAGCAAGCTGGAAGACAATCGCTGTCCTATCCCTGTTTTCTCACGCGAGAATAGAGCTGTTACTATACTAAAAGCAGTGAGCATCGATGTTGAAACGTCAGCGATTTGTATACCACAGAGGAAAGGAGGACCGTTACGGCATCCCTGGCGACTCACTATCCCTGCCATCTCTTGAATCCAACTATCACCCCCAATTCTATGGGCAAAAGGTCCCTTATCCCCATAACCTGTCACTGAGACATAGATAATTCTAGGATTGACTTCAGAGATATGTTCATAACCTAACCCCAATCTATCCATCGCCCCAGGGCGAAAACTTTCTATCATGACATCGGCGGTTTTAGCCAGCTTAAGTATAATCTCCTTTCCATGCTCCTGTGTGATATCGATAGCTAAGTCCTTCTTGCTGCGGTTTACTGCCATGAACTTAGGTGTGGCTTTCCACCCTATTTTTACCCCATTCTTGCCGGGAAGCACTCCACGACGACTCGCTTCCCCATTCACCCTCTCTATCTTAATCACCTCGGCTCCCATATCGCCGAGCATCATAGTAGCAAAGGGGCCAGCAATGACCTCAGTTAAATCTAATACCTTTATCCCCTCCAAAGCTAGCATCTATACCTCCATTCTGTTACTACTTAGTTAGTACGGTGCGGAGAAGATATGCCACTCAAAAAGATGCCTATCCTTTTGTTACATTATACTCTTGTTGGAAGGATGACTGGTAGCTTATACTCTATCCTTGCCTCGATGTAGTTTTTCCAATATACTTACAATTGGTATCCATTCTGATTAAAGGTGAGAGCATGAACAACATTGTCATTACAGGTTTCTCGGGCACGGGTAAATCTCAAGTAGCTATACAGGTGGCAAAACGGCTAAATCGGAATGTGATTGACACCGATGTTGAGGTGGTCATGCTTGCGAGAAAGCCTATCGCTGAGATTTTTAAACAGGATGGAGAGAGTAAGTTTAGAGAACTGGAGCACCGCGCAATCGAAACGGCTTGCCAACAAGAACACACAGTTATAGCTATTGGCGGTGGTGCCATTGTGGATCCTCAAAACTATGAACTGCTTACTCGGAATGGCTGGATTGTCTGTCTTGAAGCCCAACCAAAGACAATTTATGAACGCCTGTTCCAAGAAAGCAATTATGGCGCTAAATTTGAAATACGTCCTCTTCTGACTGATAAAAATCCTCTGGATAGTATCAAGCAACTCAAATCGTCAAGACAGTTTCATTATGCCAATGTTGATTGGACAATTCACACTGACAACTTGAGTGTCAATGAAGTAGCTGAGGAAGTGATAAGGGCATGGGTACTGCTTTGGTCTAGCCATAATGAAATGGGAAAGCCCGGTGATGGTATTGATAAAGACCTTGCCTGTGCAGTGAAAACTGCTACGAGGAGTTATCCTGTCTTTGTTGGGTATAGTTTACTTGACAAACTTGGAGAGAAAATGAAGCAGGCCAATTTGTCAGGCACTGCTATTATCGTCAGCGATGAGAATGTCTTCTCTTTCTACGGTGGCAAAATTGAGGGAACACTGAAAGACGCCGGATTCGAGGTTAAATCGTATGTTGTGCCGCCGGGCGAAACAAGTAAGAGCATGGAGTGTGCTAACGAGATTTATGATTTCCTGGTGGAGCAACGGATAGAGCGGAATAATGTTATTGTTGCCTTGGGGGGTGGAGTAGTGGGCGACCTGGCTGGTTTTATTGCTGCTACTTTCCTGCGGGGTATTCCCTGGGTGCAGGTGCCTACCAGTTTAATAGCTATGGTTGATGCCAGTATTGGGGGTAAGGTAGGCGTTAACCATCCTCAGGGAAAGAATCTTATTGGTGCTTTTTACCAGCCCAATTTGGTATTAGCGGATTGTCAGACTCTGGCCACCTTGCCGCAAAGGGAATTAACTTCAGGATGGGCTGAGGTAATCAAGCACGGCTTGATTTTGGATAAAGGATATTTTGAATTTTTAGAATCGAATGTTGAAAGGGTAAAGCTTGAGCCTAATATGCTTACCAAGGCTATTGCCCGCAGCGCGGCTATCAAGGCTGCGATTGTCAGCGAGGATGAAAAGGAAAGAGGGAAACGCACTTTGCTGAACTATGGACATACTATTGCTCACGGATTGGAGGCAGCTACCCAATATGGACATTTCCTTCACGGTGAAGCAGTAGCCATCGGTATGATGGGAGCAGCTAGGCTCAGCCAAACAATAGGTCTATTATCCCCTGACCAAGTTATGCGACAGCAATCATTATTACAAAGCTTTGGTTTGCCTACATCGTTGAAAGCCATGCGAAGCAATTTCGAATTGAACCTTACTGAAGTAACGCAGGCTATGGAACTGGATAAGAAAATGCTGGACAAGACAATCCGTTGGGTTCTCCTGCAAGACATTGGTAAGGCAGTAATCCGCAGTGATGTGCGTCAACAAGACGTACTAGCTGTCCTGCAAGATCTCATGGATATGTAAGATCGGCGTGTCTTTCAGGTTAATCCAATAACAGAGTGCCTGTAAAAGCCTATCACCCCTGTGCAGTCAGGATGGCTTACGCAACGGCTGAAATACACCTTCGATACTGAAGCGAGATGTGATCTCTTCAGCCTCGTGAATGATATCCTCTATCAGTTGCTTGACTGTCGGGATATGGTGAATGAGACCCACCACCTGTCCAAAAGATACCAATCCTCGATCCATATCACCTGTCTGTAAGAGTTCAAAGCCCTTCTCACCGCTGATGAACGGCGCTAATTCCTCCAAGGTAGCACCTCGCTTCTCCATATCAGACACGTTCTCGGAAGCAGCATTCCTCAACACTCTGACAGTGTTACGTAAAGAACGCTGTATTAGTACAGTATCGCGTTCTGATGACTGTACTAAACGCTCTTTCACCTGAGGATGAGCAGGAGACTCTTGAGTCGCCAGAAATCGAGTGCCCATATTAACTGCACTTGCGCCTAGTGCCAGAGCTGCAACAAGCCCTCGCCCATCACCGAAGCCACCAGAAGCAACAACGGGGATATCCACGCTATCAACCGTTCGAGGAATAAGAATAAGCGATGTCATGTCCTCCTCGCCGGGATGTCCGGCGCACTCGAAACCATCGATGCTTATCACATCGCAGCCTACCCGCTGTGCTGTCTGAGCGAAGCGAACTGCCGTGCACTTGTGTATGATCTTAATTCCTTCTGTCTTGAATCGCTTCATATAAGGCTCTGGACTCCTTCCTGCCGTCTCCACAATCTTGACTCCTCCCTGCGAGATTGCATCAATATAGGCGTCATAATTGACAGGACGAAGAGTAGGTAGAATGGTGATATTTACGCCAAAAGGTTTGTCGGTGAGGTCTTTTGTTTTCTTGATCTCAGCGGCAAGTTCTTCAGGAGAGGGAAAGGTGAGGGCGCTTAGGATACCCAAGCCTCCGGCGTTAGATACTGCGCTTACCAGTTCGGCACGGGAGACCCACTGCATACCACCCTGAATAATTGGATACTTTATGCCTAGCATTTCGGTAATCTTTGTTTTAAACATATTACCTCCTCTAATACGATTGCCTTAGTCCTATTTCAGCGATATTGCTTCTACTCTTGAACCTCATTGTTCAAGGCGTTTCCAAGCATGTGTTTACTTTCCCTTAAAAACAGGCTCTCTTTTCTCCAGAAAAGCTCTGGCTCCTTCTTCATGGTCTTCTGTTCCGCGCAAATAATTATTGGCAAAAACCTCATATTGCACTTGGGTAGCTAGGTCGTTATCCACCCCTTTGTACAGTCCTTTTTTAGTAAAACGCATGGATAGCGGAGCTAATTTTGCAATATTACTTGCCATTTCATAGCTTGTTTTTGTCAGCTCGCTAGAAGGAACGACCTGATTTACCAATCCTATCTCTTTTGCTTCCTTCGCATCAATCATTCTAGCCGTGAATGCCAACTCGCAGGCTTTGCCCATGCCTATTAAGCGGGATAGAAAGTAAGACGAGCCGAATTCCGTTATGATGCCCATCCTGGGAAATGCCAAGCCAAATCTAGCGTTTTCAGATGCAATCCTGATGTCACAAGCTAAGGTGACGGTACAGCCAAAACCTACTGCGGCGCCATTTATGGCGGCAATTACGGGCTTACTCATGTTTGTTAAAGCGAGAGGGCCTACCTCTACGAAGTTATGTATTATATCACCCATTATGCCCTTATTTTTTTCCTCTATCCCTGCTAAAAAGCTCTCTTGGATGTCCGCTCCGGCACAAAAGGCACGTCCGGCTCCGGTGATTATCACCGCTCTGACATCATCATCCTGATCTACTACACCGAACACATCGAGCAATTCGTCACGCATCTTGGGATTTAGCGCATTGAGTTTATCGGGGCGATTTAAGGTAATAGTAGCAACGTGTTCCTTCTTTTCCAAAGTAATGGTCTCGTAATTCATAAATTAACCTCCTCATGATCTTTTATGGATTTTTTAACACAAAATACTAGTTTTGTCACTATTTTCCTCTTGCTTATTTCGAAGAAGATAATAGACGTCGACCGTAATGGTCATATACCTGACGCATTACCCAGCCTGGATTAAAACAGGTATGCTTTCTGGCATAATACATAGTTGGTACTCCCATATCTTGTACACCATTATCTTGTGTACATTATAAACCCTTGTCAACTTTTGTCAAGGGCGCTCACCGTGTTGCGTCAAATAAACTATCACCGAACGTGATATAGTTGCTTCCTAAATAACATTACTAAAATCTCATAAGTTCTGACTCTCCTTTGTTGGTGCGTGGAGCGTTTTGCGATTGCTCACAGGTGCTCCAGGTTCTCATTTATTTGCTTCGAGTGTATGAAGAGGCTGAGACTGTAGTAGGTTACAACCAGTTCTTGTCGCTTAGTCTCCGTAAGTATGTTAGTCTCCAGTAATCAATTGTAAGGCGTCCGTGCGATGTCATAGACCTTATGCGCTTTGGCATCGTGTCTGGTCTTGGTCACTAGTTTCATTACCGGTTGGAAGATGTTGATGTAGAGGCGAAGGAGGTCATAGAGACGATTAAGGGTTTCTAAGGCAGCAGGGGAGCTATAGCGTTCTATCCTACGAGCCGCCCGCATCACTGACCAGTTCTTTTGCTCTATATGACAGCTATCGCGCTTCTAGTAGGAACGAGAGCGGCTAAATATAATCTCCTATCGCCAGCAATATATATATAGATGCGGGTTGATGAACTCATTGCAATTATCTGAGTCCAGCCCCAGTAGAGGGAATAGCAGGCTTTTTTAGAACCCGGTGGTATCGCAGCAATGAATCACCAGGTCAAATTCTAGAAAGCCAGGGTGATCCTACTGCCAGTCTGCAAAGGTTCGGATAGGGGTGGATCTCTAACGGATGTAAGAGGGCTGATTTCCGCGGTGTAATAACCGAATAGCTGCCTTTCGATGGCAGCCAGCAACTTTGGTGAACTCATCCAAAATCTTTCTCCTCTCCTACCTTAATGCCGGGGTATACCGCCCTCGTATTGCCTCAATATATTTTCGTATGCTGCCTCTTGTCAACCAGACCTCCTTTTGAGTAACACTTTTTTTCAGGCAACAATCCCACTTTCGGTAACAATAATTATGACGCAATTCTACTGTCAAGACTCTTTAGAAATGTCCTCTGTTTTAACTCATTAGAAATGACCTCTGGTGGTTCTATGTCAGTGCTGCCTCCTTCTTCCGTGTAGATTGTAGATTAAACTTTCGCCAGGGG
>JAXHSX010000085.1:0-8609 GCA_034190625.1 Chloroflexota bacterium | reverse complement strand
GTCGGGCCCTCTGATCTTCTGTTCTGGTTTTATTCCGATTCTATCCTTGGCTGTGGCACCTAATTTACAGCAAACGGAGACGACTTCAAATCCTTTGTTTTCTAAAATATCAGTGAGCATACCCGCTTCGTTCTTCAAGCCACCACAAAAAGCGACGCCTAACTTACGATAACCGCACTTGTCAGCAAACTGGATCAACTCTTCAATGCGAGGAATCTTGGTTCTTATCCCGTCCTCCGTCCGTTCGTAGCATTCAAATTCTTGTAGTGATGCCAGGCGTGCGAACTCCTTGACTTCTGGTTTGTCGTATTCAGAGACAGCTTTATCAATAAGTTCTGGATACAATTTCATGGGACAGAAGGGGGGTGCCTCATCAAGCGAAGGTGTTTCATCAGCTCTTATAGACGGCTGACACAGCACCTTAGCGCACCTGGCACACATGGAATGAAATTCTTTTATCATTTTGGTACCTCCTTTTTACTTTCTCTCGCCAAAGATCTTTGTCCCTATTCTCACGATGTTGGCGCCTTCCTCTATGGCAATCTTATAGGAATTCGTCATTCCCATAGAAAGATATTTCATTTCTACATTGGGTAAATCGAGCGTCCTAATCCTTTCAAATAGCTTTCTCGTTTTTACGAAGTAAGGCCTGGAATCCTCCGGATTGCCGAAACGAGGGCCCATTGTCATCAATCCCGTTATTCTTAAATTTCGAAGACTTGAGATTTCCTTTATTAACTCTACGGCATCTTCAAAATAAACACCAAATTTTTGCTTCTCTTCCCCGCAATTTATCTCGATTAATACCGGCAATACTTTGCCAATTTGAACACAACTTTTATCTACATCCTCGGCTATCTCTACAGAATCAATGCTTTCTACCATATCGAATATCGATACCACGCTTTTCACCTTGTTTTTCTGAAGATGTCCAATGAAATGCCATTCCACTTTCTTTCCTATCACATGATGGAGTCTTTTCGTTTCCTGAGCATAGTTCCCCCCGATGATTTTCGCTCCAGCCTCGATTGCCTCACTGACTTCCTGAAGTGTTCTTCCTTTGGCTGCCACTACCAGCTCAATCCCCTGAGGTAGTTCCTTTAGTATTTCTGAAATATTTTCTCTTATCGTCACCAAGATTATCTCCAGTTACTTTTTTCCGTTATACTATCAGGCAACGATGTTTCAGGCAATAGAATGGTTTGATAACAAGTTAAGGGTATTAGACCAGAGCAGGCTTCCCCATGAGGAATCTTTCATTGAGTTCGTTGATTATCGTGGTGTAGGTCAGGCTATCAAGAAAATGCAGGTTCGCGGGGCGCCGGCTATAGGCGTCGCTGCTGCTTATGGCATAGCGTTAGGAGCGAGTAGCATAGATACAGAGAATAAGGCGGATTTTCTTGTCCAATTAAATGATGTTACGCAGGCCTTTACTGCCACTAGACCTACTGCCGTCAATCTTTTTCTGGCTGTAGAGAGAATGAAGAAAGCTGCTGCAGGCGATAATGTTTCTGAAATAAAGAGTGCGCTTGTTAATGAAGCAAGGCGAATTCACCAGGAAGAAATAGAAGCAACCAGACATCTTAGCTATCTAGGCGCCGAGCTTATCCAGGATGGTTTTACTATACTTACTCACTGCAATGCTGGCTCTTTAGCCACTGGTGGCTATGGTACCGCTCTGGGCATCATCAAGGCTGCTAGGGAGCAGGGAAAGAGGATAACTGTTGTTGCCACAGAGACTCGTCCACTTCTTCAAGGAGCCAGGCTTACTGCCTGGGAACTGAAGCAGGAGGATATTCCCGTGACATTGATCACCGATTCCATGGCGGGATACTTTATGAGTCGGGGCAAGGTGAATTGCGTTATCGTCGGCGCTGATAGGATTGCCGCCAATGGTGATGTTGCCAACAAGATTGGTACCTACACATTGGCTGTACTGGCTAAAGAAAATGGCATCCCTTTCTATGTTGCCGCCCCGACTAGCACCATTGACCTTTCCTTGGCTTCAGGAGATGGGATTCCTATAGAGGAGCGGGATCCTCGAGAAGTAACTCATATCCAGGAAATACCCATTGCCCCACGTGGAGTCAAGGTAGCCAACCCCGCCTTCGATGTAACCCCACACTATTACATTTCAGCGATTATTACGGAGGAAGGCATCATAGAAGAGCCATACGAGTTCACTCGTCTTGTGTCGCACTGATCCGAGCCATAAGCATTTCGACATAGCTATGCATATATGTTACTATTCATGCGGAGGTAAAGGTTCATGGGGACAGATTTGAAGCGTACAACAATTTTTCTTACTGCAGAACAACACGAGGGGCTCCGCCGCTTAGCTTTTGAGCAGCGCACCTCCATGGGTAAGCTTCTCCGAGATGCTGCTTTGGAAATACTGGAGGACGAGGAGGACATTCGGGAGGGATTGAAAGCTTTATCTGAAGAAGAGGGCACTATGACGTGGGAGCAATATCAGCGAAGCAGGCAGGGGCTGGGGCAACTGGGTGAATTATGAAGTCAGATTGAGACGATCTGCTCAGAAAGAGCTAGACGCCTTTTATGGGAGTGGCTGCGAAATGCTTGCCAGGGCTATCTCGAGCCTGGGACAAAATCCTCGACCTCCACGAGTGAAAAAATTGGCCGATAGTAGTTTGCGGCGTGTTCGCACCGGGCATTACGGGATAGTGTACGCTATAGATAACCAGAATAAATTGGTTACCATAGTTCGAGTAGCTACACGCAAGGAAGATACCTATAAAAACTTGTAGAATCTAAGTAAAGGCAAGGGAGTAAATATTTGAAGTGAAGATTCGAGAGCTATCGATTAAGAATTGTTTGAGTTTTGGTGAAAAGGGCTTCAATAATGAGAATTGCCTCCGGTTAGGAGATTTCAACCTGCTCATAGGTGCTAACAATGCTGGAAAATCCAACGTTCTAAAGCTCTTAGAACTAATTGAGCTTATATTATTCTCTATAAGAAATGCTGGCGACTTATCTAACTTTTTACTCACCTTCCATGGTGATTCTTCTTACTTCGAGGATTGGTTCTTCGGTCAAGATTCAAACAAGAGAATATCATTCTGCTTCTCCCTGGAAATCGAAGAGACTGACCAAGTTGTAGTTGATATGATAGAGCATCACGATGAAGGGAAAATTAACAATCCTGTTTTATTCATGTTTCGGCTTAAGGATGGCTATCCTAAGATTATCAATATAAGTGGGTTTATTGAACATAGGGCGGAGACTTTCTATGCGAGCTTTACGAAGGTAGAAATACCTAATGACCATTCTGCTTACAATAAAGAACCTGTCCTATTCGACAGGGAAAATAATAAGCTCCTAGCTTTGGTGAATGAACCTGGCATGGCACATAAGGTTTACAGAGTAGGGACTTGTGTTGACAAAGTTTGGAGAGAGCATTACCCGCTTATAGAGAGTCACCTCAAGAAATTTCTGATTGAGCTTTACGATAAGGTTGTAGAGAAATTGTGCGTGAATGTTGTCGCTGTCCGTAAAATTGAACCTGGGGATAAGACTATCAACTCACTTGAGAGGTTACGTGATGGTAGACACGATGAACGTGAAATGTTGTTAAGCGTGCAACGCTTTATCAAGGAGCTTATTTTTACTAGTGGGGACGGAGATATCGAATTTAGTTTCCCTATAGGGCAAGGGGGAAACCGCAACGTAGAGATCAAAACGGGGGAATTAATATTACCACTAAGTAACTTTGGCTCTGGGGTAGAGCAAATGCTTGTCCTGGCTACCAAAATCGTGCAGCATGGGCCTAATAAGGTAGTTTTAATAGAAGAGCCAGAGGCTCATTTTCATCCACGTCTGCAGAGGGAGTTCGTAAGGTTTCTGAGGGATAATCAAACACTCTTTGCTCATCAGTATCTTATAGCTACTCACTCCAATGTGTTCATTGATGAGTTTATCAGTATGCAAGGCAATGTCTTTTATGTCCATCTTGAACAAGAAGAGGAGACAGGCGTAAAGTATTCTCAGGTCAAACCTTTCGACAAAGAAAAGTCAAAAGAGGTATTCATAGAGCTAGGAATAAGACCCTCAGACCTGCTTTTAGCGAACGGTATTTTAGTAGTCGAAGGTTCTACGGACAAGGATGTTTATACAGACTGGGCCAAGAAAACAGCAAAGCCTTTTGAAAACGCTGGTATTGAAGTTATAGATGTTGATGGGGCTGGAAATATTTATAAATATTTGGGATCACAAGTATTGCAGAGAACGTGCTTTGGCTGTTTTGGGCTTTGTGATAAGAACTCAGAGCAAGAAATACGACAAAAACTCAAGGGGATAGTTCCTGATGAAAACATCCTTGCTTTAAAAGAAGGCGACCTTGAGGATTATTATCCTCGTGAGATTGTCTTAGAATTCGCTCGAGAGTGGGCTGAGAAAAAAGGTAAAAGTGATCAAATCCCCGATGAGATAGAGGTTGGGGAGACAGTTAGTAGGCTTAATGACCTCCTCGATAAAGGTCGGGGGAGGGATTGGTGGAAAAGGCTATTGGCGGACAAAGTTATCAAAGAAATGAAGCCGGAGCAGATTGATAGTGAAATAGAAGCGATATTAGCTCGCATCTATGATGCTGTGTAAGGAAACCATAGAAATGTGGGGTGAGGTTAGGGATGGATGATAAGAAGATTCAATGTAACCATGTATGATGGAATTCCACAACCTGATTCCGAGGTTCCAAATGCACTACTGATATTTCAGCTTCTCTACTTGTAATCAGCTAATCTACTCAGCATAGTCAATATGGTCCGTATAGTCATAATAGCTATAGGAGGGTAAAAGGCTTAAGAGGATATCTGCACAAAAGGCGAGACGGAGATTTAGTGAGTTAATAGACGTGGTTCATATCAGGGGCAACAGGTACATTGTGGAGAGAGAAAACATGCTTATGGTAGTGGTAATACCTGTAGAAGAATATGTTACCTGGGAGAAAATCGGAAAAAGGCTTCATGAAAGGGTCAAGCAAATGAGAGGAAGAAACAGGGAGATAGAGTCAAAAGTATCGGAAAATGGGATTAGAGTGGTAGTAGAGGCAGCAAGGCAAGCCTGATCTAATAATCCTTTTTTATACTTAAAATCGTTTTGGATATTAATGTACTTGCCATCGCCTTAATAAACCCTCACGCTAAACCAGCCCGAATCATAACTTATATTTTTAAAAATAAGCTCCGCCTGTTCACTTAACCGTTCATTATGGATAAGTTGGAGAGGGTTTTAAGCTATACGAAGTTGATGAAAAGGCATGGATTGGATAAAGAAGAATTGGAGGGATTCCTTTCCGATCTACCAAGTATTCTGACGCTGACCGAGGAAGAGAAGACGATCGAGGTGATTATGGAAGACCCTTAGGACAACAAGTAGTTATCCTGTGCTCTTGATGGGAAGGTGGATTTTATTATCTCCGTTGACATACATGTGCTAAACCTAGAGGAATATGAAGGCATTCAAATCGTCGCTCCCACTCTAGTTTCTAGAGATAATGGAAAGGTAGGGAAAAGCCTGATGTCTGAAGTAAAAAGGTGGTAAAATAGTGTAAGATTTTTAAAGGTGAGACTATGTCAGCTATCGAACAAAAGAAAGCCAGGATAGACTCAATCAACTTTGGCAAAATAACCTGGATTTACATAGAAAAGCCTACAACTGGAGATGTGGAATCTCTGGCTCGTGATTATGACTTTCATCCTCTAAATTTAGATGACGTCTTAAGTCGCGTACAGCGTCCCAAGGTGGATGAATATGACGACCATATTTTCCTGGTGCTTCATTTTCCCGTATTTGATAAAAAATCGCAGGTGACAAGGTCCAGCGAGGTGGATATCTTTGTTGGTGAGGACTATCTTATTACCGTACATTGCGCTGGGGATTTAAAACCACTGGCAGCATTTTTTCGTATGTGCCGGACTGATGAGAAACATCGAACAACTTATATGGGGCGGAGCACGGGGTTTCTTCTTTACCACATTCTCGATAGGTTAACCAATTATTGTTTCCCCATACTCAATAAGGTGACAGAAAACATCGAGGAAATAGAGGAAATTATCTTTACCCGAACTACTCCTGAAACTGTTCGTCGTATTTCTTGGATTCGACGAGACCTTATTACCATCCGCCGCATTATCCGACCCCAGATCGCTGTGATTGAGACCATGGAGAGGGAGGAATATCCTTTCTTCAAGGAAGATCAGGAAATTTATTTTGGTGACATCGCCGACCATTTCCGCAAGATCTGGGATGGATTTGAAGACTGTAGAGAGGTTGTGGATGGACTGGCTGAGACGAGTAATTGGCTAACGTCACATCGAATTCAGGAAATAATGAGAGTTTTGACTATTGTTATGGCATTGTTGGCACCCCCTACTTTGTTAGCCAGTGTTTTTGGCATGAATGTTCCTCTACCTGGTGGGGTAGATCCTGGCAGTCCTCTACCTTTAAGTATTCTATTCGCTATTATGGCGGTTATGAGCCTGGGCATGTTTATCTACTTTCGACATCGGCGATGGCTCTAACGAATATACTAATTACGCCTCAGGTGATTATGGAGATCAGGTTCATCGCTGACAGTAATGTTGGTAAGCTGGCTAAATTATTGAGGATGGTTGGCTATGATACTTTGTTTTTCACACAAGGGGATGATAATGAAATGATCAGGATTGCCTTTAAGGAGAAACGAGTGATTTTGACTAGAGATACTCAAATTATGACGAGGCGTTTAGTCAGAGATGGTGAGTTAAAGGCTTTATTTATAACGCAGGATAATCCAAGAGCACAGTTACGAGAAATAATGGACGCATTAAAGTTGCCGTTGTCGAGACCATTTTCTTTGTGTCTTGAGTGTAATCAACCTCTCACGCCTCAAAGAAAAGAGGAGGTGAAGAAATTAGTTCCAGTTCGTGTTTTCAACACGCAAAATAGATATACAGAGTGTCCTTCATGCCATCGTATCTACTGGGAAGGCACACATTGGCAGGCAATGATGAGGGAAGTACAAGACCTTAAAGAGAGAAATGTTATTAGCTATTGATATTGGTAATACCAGCATTAAGTTGGGAATATTCGACAAGGATGAGCTAAAGGCTACATGGAATTTAGCTACTGGAATCCATCGTACTTCAGATGAGTATGGTGTGTTACTGCTCGATCTTCTGGAGAGGCAGAAGTTTATAACTTCAAAGATTGCTGGCGTAGTAGTATGCAGTGTTGTTCCCCCGTTGGCATCTACGTTTGTAGGGATGTGTCAAAAGCATTTAAACATTCAACCTCTGGTAGTCGAAGCGGGTGTGAAGACTGGCATACGAATCCGTTTGGATAATCCAAGAGAGGTGGGACCAGACAGGGTGGTAGGTGCTGTGGCTGCTCACTATCTTTACGGAAAGCCAGCGATAATAATCGATTTGGGTACTGCTATCACCTTCGATGTTGTCTCTCAGGAGGGTGATTATCTTGGCGGGGTTATTGCTCCAGGCATCAGCATAGCTATAGAGGCACTATTCGCTCGCACTGCTATGCTTCCTCGAATAGAACTAGTCCGTCCCAAGCAAGTCATTGGCAGAAACACTATCGCAGCCATGCAATCAGGTATAATTTTTGGATATACTGGTCTTATAGAAGGCATGGTTCAAAGGATAGAGGAAGAGTTAGGAGAAAATGCAAAGGTAGTAGCGACCGGCGGCTATGCTCATCTTATAGCCAGCGAAACATCGGCAATCGATATAGTAAATTCAGATTTAGTGCTAATCGGGTTACGGCTTATTTATGACATGAATAAGGGGGAGTAATGTTTAGCGATAAGACTATCGTTTTAGGGGTGACAGGAAGCATTGCTGCTTATAAAGCAGCATATCTCGCAAGCTGGCTAACCCAGAAGGGAGCGAGGGTCAATGTAGTTATGACCAAAGAAGCTACCCAGTTTGTAACACCTGTCACCTTTCGGGCCATCACAGGAAGACCTGTAGTTACCGAGATGTTTGACTTAGCCTCTGAGTTCAGCATTGAGCATGTGTCTTTGGCAGAAGCTGCTGATGTAATCGTTGTTGCTCCTGCCACTGCTAATGTTATAGCTAAATTAGCTGCTGGTATTGCCGATGATATGCTCTGCTGCACAGTACTGGCAACCAAGGCACCAATACTTTTGGCTCCAGCGATGAATGTAAATATGTATGAGAACACCATTACGCAGGATAATTTATCTAAGCTGAGAGCTCACAATTTTATCATCGTTGGACCAACCTTGGGCAGGTTGGCTTCGGGAAGGGAGGGGTTGGGACGATTTGCTGATGTTGGCGAAATTATGGGTGCTATCTCTCAAGTCTTGGGGAGAAATGGTGATCTGGCTGGCAAACACATTGTGGTCACTGCTGGTGGTACGCAAGAGCCTGTGGATTCGGTTCGCTATATTAGTAATCGTTCTTCAGGTAAGATGGGATATGCGCTAGCTGAGGCAGCGCGTGATAGAGGAGCCAAAGTGACTTTGATTACAGCGCCCACTTTGCTGGCAAAGCCTGTTGGAGTCGAAATAATACATATTGGTACTGCTCAAGAAATGTCCCAAGAAGTAAAAAGTAGCGTCTCTCAGGCAG
>JAXHSX010000084.1:0-3782 GCA_034190625.1 Chloroflexota bacterium | reverse complement strand
TTAATACTTCAACCTGTTCCACTATGAGCTGTTGACCCCAGAGGGATAAGAAACCCTGCTGCAAAATACCGTGAGCCAGATTGGAGACGAATTCCTCCTTAGGTGAAGAGATAAACCAGTCTAGCTTACCCTCCATAAGAAGACCATCTTTAAGAGCTTTGCGTCGCGCACTGAAAAGCGGTGAGAAGGTGAACAGTTTAAAAGTCTTGCCGGCATGGGGAAAGCCCTGCTCATGCAGGAAATCAGAAAAAGAAGGATCACCCGCGGCTAAAAAAGAATAAACGGCTGAAGCTAAGGGATAGTTGTAGTTATAAGGTAGTTTAAACCTTGTCCCCTCGGGATGCAGGGAAATCCTGAATCTCATCAAATCCGATTATAACATGCTTTTGACGATGACAAGCAAAGCTGATAAGCTAGAGAACTCAAAGGAGATATGAATGCCTAGCGAAGTAAGTATGGAAAAGATCGTTTCCCTGTGCAAACGCAGAGGCTTTGTCTTTCCCAGCAGCGAGATATACGGAGGGCTGGGCAGCTTCTGGGATTATGGGTCTCTGGGAGTGGAGCTTAAGCGTAATATTAAAAATATGTGGTGGAAGGCCATAGTTCAGGAGCGAGACGATGTAGTAGGTATAGATACCAGTATTATGATGCACCCTCAGGTTTGGAGAGCCAGCGGCCATGTCGATACCTTTGCCGATCCTCTGGTGGAGTGTAAATCATGCCATTTGAGATGGCGAGCTGATGAAATTGCTCCACCCTCACCTGACCTCTCCCATCAAGGGAGAGGAATAACAATGGAAGTTTCTCCTGCGGAGAGAGAAGAAAGAGGAGCGTGCCCCGAATGTGGTGGTGAGCTAACTGAACCACGCATGTTCAATCTCATGTTTAAGACCTCCGTCGGCCCTGTCGAGGAAGAAGCAAGCACAGTTTACCTTCGTCCCGAAACCGCTCAGGGCATATTTGTTAATTTTGAAAATGTAGTTACTACATCTAGGAAAAAATTGCCGTTGGGCATCGCTCAAATTGGCAAGTCTTTCCGCAACGAAATCACACCAGGTAATTTCATTTTTAGAACCAGGGAATTTGAGCATATGGAGCTGGAATATTTTGTTAAGCCTGGCTCCGATGAAACATGGTTTGAATATTGGGTTAAGGAGCGCTTAGCTTGGTACCTGAAGCTCGGCGTAGGAAAAGAGAATCTGCGCCTGCGCCAACATGGCAAAGATGAGCTGGCTCACTATGCTAAGGATTGTTACGATATCGATTACCTATTTCCCATGGGTTGGTCGGAACTGGAGGGTATAGCCAACCGAGGCAACTATGACCTGGGTCAGCACGCCAAGCACAGTGGCAGGGACCTTAGTTATTACGATGCCGAGATTGATGAGCGGTATGTTCCATACGTTATTGAGCCATCGGCTGGCGTTGACCGTGCCTTTCTAGCCTTCCTCATCGATGCCTATCATGAAGAGGTGGTTGAAAAGGAAACTAGAGTTGTCCTGCGTCTCCATCCTTTACTAGCTCCAACGAAAGTAGCCGTTTTGCCTCTAAGCCGGAATGAAAAGTTGAGACCTTTAGCCAAAGAAATTTACCAGCAATTGTGTCCCAAGTTCGTCACTTGTTACGATGATTCCCAGAGCATAGGGCGGAGGTATCGACGTCAGGATGAAACCGGTACTCCTTTCTGTATTACTATAGATTTTGACTCTCTGGAAGATCACCAGGTTACCATCAGGGAGCGTGATAGCCTGGCACAAATCAGAGTACCCATAGAAGAGTTAGAGAAGATCATCGAAGCAAAGCTCAAGGGTGAGTCTTTCGATACCACCCCATTATGGGCAGCCAGGCAGAAGTGAAGATTCCACCAATCAGAGTTGGTTAATTTCATCAATCCTCGATAAAACAAATGTCAGGCAAATGGCGAAACTGCTCATTGAAGTCGATGCCATAGCCAACAACAAATTTATCCGGAATCGTAAAACCAAGGTAATCAATATGTACAGGAACGCTGTGACGAGCTTGTTTATCTAGTAAAACGCAAAGTTTTAGAGAAGCGGGTTTCTTCTTTTTCAGATAATCAAGAAAGAAAGATATAGTAATGCCGGTATCCATAATATCCTCGATAATCAAAACATCTCTACCTCTTACCAGTGTTTTAAGCCCTTGAACTAACCTAACCTTACCCGAACTCTCCTTACCAGCGCCGTAGCTGGAAAGCTTGACAAAATCTACTTCCAATGGCCAATCAAGTTGTCGGATAAGGTCCGCCATAAAAACAAAAGACCCTTTGAGAACACCAATGAGCAGAGGCTGCTTATCTTGATAATCACGGCTAATTTCAGAGGCTAGCCTTGCCACAGCCCGAGCTATTTCGTCCCGACTAATAAGAACTTTTGGTTGCCAAGTCATATAATACTTTTGTTTTTATATTTTCTTTTCTCTATGATAACATAATGGCACTTGCTTAATACATCTTAAGGAAACCTGTAATCTCATGCTAAACAACTAGTCTCATCACAGTTAAACCTGTTATGCTATGTTAAGATATTCGGGGTCAGTTTAAAATGAGGCGATTGTGGAAACTTTGCTAAAACTGGGTGGTTTACTCTCCCCTTCTTTCTTTGCTGCTCTTGCTGGCTTGTCATTGGTAGCTGCTGCTCTATTATTCATTGCAGGCAAACGTAACTCTACTCAACCACAGCCGGAAGGCGCAAAATTAAGCGAACTGGAACCGGCTGAGTATAGAGGCAGTGGCTACCTAATATTAGCCTTCGGCTGGTCTATTTTTGGCCTTGTCTTGGGCTTTATCTTCGGTGCGGTTGGGACTAGGTTTTCAGGAAGCCTTGTTCTCGTTATCTTATCGTTGTTTTGTCTTTTGTTTGCACTATGTTTCTTATATGCAGGAGGCGGCACATTATTGCGCGCTGTGACAGGTCAGATAGGTGGTGCTAGGCGTTGGGTCTTCGCATTTATGGAACCTATTGACGCTGTAATAATATTGTTTGGAGACTTGTTAACTACAGGGCTTTTCAAGCCAATAAAGTATCCTAGCATTGTTACCAAAATCAGCCCAGATGGACAAGTTGAACGCGCCTCTACAACCGCCGATTCAAAAGAAGCAAAAGCCCTTAAGGAGATGGAGGAGTTATTACATCGTAAGATCGCTAAATATGAAACTACCCTAACCCCAGAGCAAAAGGAAAAATTTGAGGAAGAGAGGAGAGTTATTGACGAAATGCGAGGCGGCTGACCTATGGAAAATCTGGAAAAAATCGAAGGTGCTTTGAGGAGTTTTCTGGACAAAGATGAGATTATCTCTCCACTTGCTTTGGTATTAGAATATGGTTCCAATAGGGATCAGGTTTCCTACCGAGAAATTGAAAAAAATCTTCGAGGGGTTCCCAAAGAAACAATACAAGAGACACTCCGTTGGGCTGCCCGATGGAGATTGATACTCCCCTCATGGGAAAAGGATTTCAGGAGTCTATCCTGGGGAGACAGAATGATAATTTCTACCAAACCTGAGACAAAATACGAAGTGCTTCGAGTGATACAGTGCTTGGTAAAAAGGACAGCTCAAACCGGTCTTTGGAATCCCGAAGAAGCGGTGAAGGAAATATTTAACGCCATTACTGATCTTAATACCGCACTGGCGCTACAACTAGGAGCTTGGGTCACGACTCATTCGACAAGCAGTTGAGGCGAGTGTAGATTGGGTAGATTTCCTATCTGTGCGCGTATGGGGTATACTTGGAGCAAGGGATACGCAGATAGGAGTTAAG
>JAXHSX010000083.1:0-2815 GCA_034190625.1 Chloroflexota bacterium | reverse complement strand
GGCCGGAGTGATGAAAGGCAGTTTCCTTAACCCGAGCGAAATTCGAGTAGTAGATACGACGCCAACATCTGTATCAGTTGAGAATGCTGGAATTGCGGCTGTAGTTCCTGCCTACAAACTTCACGAACTACTCTTTTCTCAACAACTGAAGAGAACGAGGACAACTGCCAGCCAGCTAAGTTAAGACAACTGTTCAAAGGCAAAAAGCGGGCTAACAAGGCGCTGCACCTGACCACCAGGCTCTCGGCTACCCGACACCAGCCGAGATATTTACATCAACCCGGGTAGAAGCCGCCAGTGGAGGTACGATAGAATCCTTAACACCAGCCCCATTGAGGATAGCAGAACCCAATCTTAATGTAGCCCTTATCCTGTCCTACTGATGGAGTCCATCTCGTGCATCGAATCATAGTCATGAAGTGAAGGATACCTTTGCTCACCTTCTTAAACAAAGTTTAATCAACATTTTACCTCCTCTTAACAAAGCCTTAACCACACCTTAAACACCCCCTTTTATACTTAATTCCAGGATGAAGAGTTTAGTTAAGGTTATTTTTTATAAAGAAAGGAGGTGAACACATGAGGCGACTTGTTCTAGCGTTAATTGCCCATGATTCCAAAAAGGAAGAGATAGTTCTCCTGGCAAAGGCACACCGAGAAGAACTGGCTCAATTAGACCTGGTTGCCACCAGGAGCACAGGCACACTGATCGAGGCAAGAACCGGCTTATCGTTAACTCTGGTGGAAAGCGGGCCTCACGGCGGCGATCAGCAAATTGGAGCTCTGGTAGCGAAAGGCGATGTGAAGGCAGTGATTTTTCTGCGTGACCCTTTAACGGCTCAGGCACATGAGCCAGATATATCGGCACTGCTCCGGGTTTGCGATGTTCATAATGTGCCCTTGGCTACAAATTCAGCTACGGCGGAAGTGGTGCTCTCTTGTATCACTCAACAACGAAGTTACGCTGAATCTGAGCCAGTTTTAGTTTGAGCTTGAGTAAAAAGAAAGGGGGAATAATGTGAAATAAATAACGGTTGAAACACATTAAAAATAGGATGAAAGATAATAATCAAGGAGGTTGTATATGCCATCAAAAGTCAAAAGATTTCTAATGTTTCCCTTAATGGCTTTAATTATTATGGGATTGGTTCTCGTCGCGGGTTGTAGTAGTACGAGTGGGGATTCACCATCAGACGAAGCTGAGCTTTCGGGCAAAATTACAGAGGCTGGCTCCACCAGTGTATTACCCCTGGCGGAGAAATTCGCTCTTGCCTTTATGGCAAAGCATCCCAAGGTCAGGATTACCTATACCGGAGGTGGCTCGGGCGCTGGAGCTAAGCAAGCTGCCGATGGTACCGTGGATATTGGCGCTACATCTCGCGAGCTCAAGATGAAAGAGGCTGACATCATCTCCTATCCTATAGCTCGAGATGGCGTGGCCATTATAGTTAATACTGCCAATCCAATAAGCGATCTGACTATGGAACAGGTAGCTGAAATATTTGAGGGCAAAATAACTGATTGGAGTAAAGTCGGTGGTGGTGCTGGCAAGATCACAGTATACAATAGGGAAGAAGGCTCAGGGACCAGGGATTGCTTCGAATCTAAGGTAACCAAGGAGGTAATCAACGCCGCTATAACCAAGAAATCCAACGGTGAAATACAGCTGGCAGTCCAGGGCGATGCTGCAGGCATTGGCTACGTTTCCTTAGGCTATATTGAAGGAGTTAAAGCTCTAGACCTTGAAGGCATGAAGTGTTCCGTGGAAACCTGTCAAAGTGGTAAATATCCTATTACGAGAAGGTTGTATTTCCAAATTAAGAGTACGCCCAATGAGCTTGAGAAAGCCTTCCTCGATTTCTGTCGTGGTGACGATGGACAGAAGATTGCCGCTGAAATGGGTTATATACCTTTAGTTCTCTAGCTTGGCCATTTTCACCTCCACCATAAGGTGGCAGCCCAGAACTGCCACCTTATGGGATGTGTGATGTATAGGACAAAAGTGAAGTGATGTCTCGTTATTTAGTAGATCGTATATCTCGAAGAGCTATGCTCATTTTAGCCTCAATTTCCTTTATTATATTGCTAGGCATCGTCATTTTCATATTCAAGGATGGGGTCGCCGCCTTTATTGAAAATGGAGTAGGGGGCTTTCTCTTTGGAACAGAGTGGAGCTTGAGAGAGGAAGAATTTGGCATACTGCCTTTGATCACAGGTTCCATTTATGTAACTTTAGGAACACTGGTTATCGCAACCCCTTTAGGTATTGCCTGTGCTATTTTCCTTGCTGAGGTAGCTCCTTACCGGGTTCGACAGGTAGTTAGACCAGCTATAGATTTACTGGTAGGCATACCCTCGGTAGTCTATGGCCTGGTAGGAATGATATGGTTAGTCCCTTTGATTCGGAACTACTTCGGGGGGCCTGGTTATAGTTTACTCGCCGCCATAATTGTGTTGACTATCATGGTTCTACCTACGATTGTTTCTATTAGCGAGGATAGTCTGCGAAGCGTGCCCCGTGCATACAAAGAAGGAGCTTTGGCTTTGGGAGCCACGCACTGGCAGTCTATCTGGCGTGTAACACTTCCTGCAGCCAGGTCAGGATTGGTTAGCGCAGTTATCTTAGGAATGGGGCGGGCGATAGGCGAAGCGATGGCAGTTTATATGGTCATAGGTAATTCCTTTATTATACCTGCTTCTCTTTTAGATCCAGCTCGCACCTTAACCAGTAACATCGTGGGACAAATAGAGGAGGCTGCCTATGGCAGCTCACATATGCAAGCCCTTTTTGCCTGTGGCATCGTGTTGCTTATCT
>JAXHSX010000082.1:0-16471 GCA_034190625.1 Chloroflexota bacterium | reverse complement strand
GTACAATTCCAGAACAGGATTCATATTCAAGAAATCCATCTCCTCCTTGGTTCCCCCTCCACAAGCAGTAGCAACTGCCTTATTGGGATTAAGTGTTTTTTTCTTTCCTGTGATGATGTCCTTCATTATTAATGTGGCTGTTCCTCGGGGACAATTCTCAGAGTGCCAACCTAGGTCGTTCTTGTCCTCCAAAACGCCTAACTGGAGGATCCATTCTGCTGTACCTCCTACTCCTACTTCCAGAGTGTCTCCGTCATTAATTAAATTCGCGATATATTGAGCGATTTTCTTTTCCACTTCCCCAGGTCCTGTCGTCTTTCTCCCTAATATGTCCGTTGCTCCGGGAACTTTCCCCGTAGAGGTATGCTTCACAAAATAATCTATTTCAGAAATATGGATGAAATTATCGCCATAAGTTCTTATCAAGTTTTCATTTACTTCAGCAAGGACAATCTTTGCGGCATTCACTGCCCTCTTCTTATCCCATAATGAAGCACCAAAGCTACAATAGCCATGTTCATCGGGAGACGAAAGCTGCATAAGGAGAACGTCTACTGGTTCCCTCACACCTGGGTCCTCAGCCCAAATAAGTCCACTAATAAGATAATCGCCTCTTCGTTCAGCTATCATGTCTCTGACGACAGGTAGGATATATCCTACCCTCACCGGAATCATTTCCTCCCATCCCGGATCATACCAGGGAAAATCTCTTCCCGGGGCAGGGACAAGAAGTCTTAGGTCTCGAAGTTCTGGGGCTATCGCTATTAATGCCATAGCTAAACCCAACGGCTCCGAACCATAAGCAAAGGCAACATAATCGCCCGATTTAATTACCTTGACTGCTTCCTCTGGCGAAACCATTTTTTTATTGTATTCATCTATCCAATTCATTATCTTGCCTCTCCTAATCATAACTTATTGTAGATTTTTTCTCCTTCTTGGCCTAGGAGATTGAAAGATTAATTAACATCATAATAATCAGCAGCCATACGATAGGTTAATCGAAGCGCATCTTACAAATCTCTCCTGTTAAAAGAGAGCATTATGTCACATATGATAAAAAATAATACTTTGTGGGCTCGGCAGGATTCGAACCTGCGACCAACCGGTTATGAGCCGGTCGCTCTGCCGCTGAGCTACGAGCCCAATTTACCATTATGCAAAGCCATTATTTTCACAGTGTTTAATCCTGCAGAGCGGGAGACGGGACTCGAACCCGCGACACCCTGCTTGGAAGGCAGGAACTCTACCACTGAGTTACTCCCGCGAAAATCGTATTTATTTTAGCCTTAAATTTCCTACCTGTCAAAGAGTGACGCCTACTTCATAAAAAAGAATTCTTGATTACGGTTGACAACCATTGTATCCGTGCCCATTCGGAGGCTAAAAGTCCAAAAACACAGGTGGAGGAGCAATCCTTGGTCATAAGAGATTATATTCGTTGGTACCAAGAATCTCCAGAGTAGGCTGAAGGGATTGAAGCAACCAATCAACAGGGTAATGCTGTACTGGCCGTGGAGCCATGGGAATAAGGCAAGGTGAGATATGGTGAACAGAACTGATACCACCTGTCGAGAGACGTTCAGTATTACTCATATCACGCAATGAAGCTTATATAGGCCGTGAAATTGGTTACAGCGGCACCGGTTAACATGCGGCTACTGCGCGTTAGCTAAATCGAAACCGTTTAAATTTGGTCCTGGGATAATTGCTTAGAAGCCAGGAATTCTACCACTGAGTTACTCCCGCAAAAGCTTACTTTCCCTTAAATTCCGGCTTCCTTTTCTCCATAAATGCTTTCCTTCCTTCAGCCAGGTCCTCAGAAGCAAATAGTGTGGGCATCATATCAGCCTCTATCTTTAACCCTTCCTCCAGACTTACGCTTGTTCCTCTTAACATGGCTTGCTTGGCTGTTCTCACGGCTAACGGTCCTACACTCAATATATCTCCGGCTATTGCTTCTGCCGCGGGTATGAGTTCAGGGAGTGGCACAACCCTGTTCACCAAGCCTATGCGATAGGCGTCTTGAGCACTTATCGGCTTACCCGTAAACAACATCTCTGCTGCTATCGCCCAAGGAATACACCGGGGCAGCCTTTGTGTCCCTCCCCAACCAGGTATTAATCCCAACGTTACCTCGGGAACTCCGAATCTGGCATTTTCTGAAGCCACCCTGATATCACAAGCAAGAGCTAGTTCTAAACCGCCACCCAAGGCCAGCCCGTTGACTGCTGCTATAAGTGGTTTATACAACTCAAGCCCCCGCATAATTGTGGGTGTCTTATGCCAGTAAAAAGGATGTTCCGCCAGGTAAGGAATGATTGTTTTTATGTCTGCCCCAGCACAAAAAGCCTTCTCACCTGCGCCAGTGATTATGCCAACATTCACATTATCATCATCGCGAAAATCTACCAGAGCATCACTTAATTCTTGGAAAAGCTCGGGGCTGAACGGATTCCTTACTTCAGGGCGATTGAGAGTGAAGTATGCTATTTTCTCCTTCTTTTCATAAACTAAAGCCATCTAAAACCTCCTTTTACCGAGAACAAGACTCGCGCTACGTTTATAATATTTTACATAAAAATTATAAACATTTCTTATGCATTAAGCAAATTATGGTATTGACGCTTCTTTACTTTCCCTATACAATTCACTGAGAGATTCAAATGGGAAAAGAAGTATTCATTAACGGTAACGAAGCTATCTGTCGGGGCACATTGAATGCGGGCTGTCTCCATTTTTTTGGTTATCCAATTACCCCCCAGAATGAGATACCAGAGTTTTTTTCTCGGGAATTGCCCCCGAGGGGAGGCCGTTTTTTACAGGCGGAGAGTGAATCAGCAGTGGGGGCAATGCTCTTCGGAGCTGCTGCCGCTGGGGTTAAAGTACTGACTTCAACTTCAAGCCCTGGTTGGGCACTAATGCAAGAAATGTTATCTCACATTGGCTATTGTGAGCTTCCTTGTGTGGTAGTGGATGTACAAAGAGGAGGTCCAGGGCAAGGTACAGTCCGTCATGCCCAAACAGATTATCTTTCAGCTACACGGGGTGGCTGTGGAGGATATAAAAGCATTGTTCTCGCTCCGGCTTCACCACAAGACTGTCATGACCTAGTGCAACTTGCCTTTTATCTTGCCGATAAATACCGTATCCTTACAGTGGTATTGAGTGATGGGATATTGGGGCAGTTAACTGAGTCTGTTGAATTGAAGGTCATCGACTTTGGTCATTTACCAGAGAAGAACTGGGCTCTCAAGGGCACTTCCCGGAAGGGAGGAAATTTTAACCATATCCATTCTACTAGGGGTATCATACCGCCAATTTATAAGTTAGTAATGCAAGAGTTATACGAGAAATATCAAAAGATAATTGATACTGAGGTCAGGTTCGAAACCTATCACGTTGAGGATGCCAGACTGACATTAGTAGCTTATGGATACGCAGCTCGAATATGTAGAGAAGCCGTCAATATGGCTCGTTCTACAGGGCTTAAGGTAGGCTTAATTCAACCAGTAACGCTTTGGCCTTTCCCCTACCAGATAATCAGACAAAAGGCTGCCCAGGGCAGCAAGTTTTTGGTAGTAGAAGACAGTATGGGACAATTAATTGAGGATGTCAGGCTTGGCGTGGAAGGGAAAGGAGAGGTGAATTTCTGGGGGATGTCAGGACGTCACTCTGTAGGAGAGCTAGGTATGCTCTTTCCTGAGGGGGTTTTTGAAGAGGTGAAAAGATACTATGAATAAAGAAGGTATGGCCAAAAAGAAGGTGTATGGTGCACCCCAGATGATGGATTTAGCTGTTGCCTTCCCCGCTTGCCCTGGCTGTGGTCAAGCCGTTGCTTCTAAGGCGATTATGGAGGTGCTTGAGGAAATACGGATTGATGGGGAGGTTGTAGCGATTATAGGTGTCGGCTGTGCCGGAACAACTTTTCATAGCACTAAAATTGATGTAACTATGGCAGCCCATGGCGTTGCCCCTGCTTTAGCTACGGGGATAAAGCAGGCCCTCTTTGACGATGTGATAGTATTTACCTTACAGGGAGATGGAGACTGTGCTGCTATTGGTGCTGGTTATCTTGTTAACGCAGCGGCTCGTGCCGATAAAATCACAGTATTTATGTTTAACAATGCTAACTATGGAACTACAGGAGGCCAAATGGCGCCAACTACTTTACTAAATCAGAAGACTACTACTACGCCTACAGGAAGGGACGCAGCAACCTATGGTTACCCGATGCATATTCCCGAGATGCTAACTACCATAAAGGGAGTAGCTTATAGTGCTCGTGGTGCCATTAGTAGCCCGACCAATTATCAGCGAGTTAAAAAAATCATTAAAACCGCTTTTCAAAAGCAAATAGACAAGGTGGGGTTCAGTTTTGTAGAGATACTCGTTGCTTGTCCAGTTAATTGGCACATGACTCCTGTTGAAGCACTTGGGTGGATCGAAGAGGAAATGATAGCTGAGTTCCCTCTGGGAGAGTTTAAAAACATTGATAGGATTGAGTAAAAAAAAGTAGTTGAGAGAGATGGAACAAAGACAGGTTAATAGAGGCGAATTATTAGTCATTGGCATTGGAGGTATGGGCATCGTGACCCTGGGTGACATAATAGCCAAAACTGCCTTGAGGCGATATAAGCATGTGGCTTGGTTTCCTTGCTATGCAGCGATGATGCGGGGAGGTGAAAGTGAATGTTGTGTTACCTTCTCCTCTGAGGAGATATCATCTCCCCTGATATATAGGAGTGAGGTACTGATGGTCATGGGAGTGCGGCGGGTGGAAGTTTTCGAGGACAGGGTACGCCCAGGAGGTTTGATGCTCTTAGAAGCTAGTGGAATAAATGAGGAGTATCAGCCTTCCAGGAAGGATATCAGGATGGGGTATATCCCTGCTCTAGAAGAAGCTAAACAGCTTGGTGAAATGCGAAATGCTAATTTAGTGATGCTCGGAGCATATATCGAGATAACAAAAGCACTGCCTTCAGACCTGGTTCTGAAGGAGATTGAGAATAGGTTTGGAGGTAAAGGGCGAGAAGCTAGGGCTGTCGCTGCTAAAGGAGCTTTTATAAAAGGGATGAGCTTAGCAGCAAAATGATAGGAGGTAAAACTATGGGCTTAAAGGTAGTACATACGCTTTTTATGCCTGGGGCCATGTCAAGTCATGAAGAGCTTTTAGCTGATCTGGGAGTTGAGGTGGTAAAGATGATGTGCCGTAATGAGGATGAAATCATTGCCGCTGTTTGTGATGCCGATGGTGTCATGGCGATAGGAGGGGCAATAGTGCCCGATTATCGATTCAGCCGTAGAGTAATCGAGAATCTGGCCAAGTGCAGGATAATTGCGTGTCTGGGAATAGGCTATGACACCATAGATGTGAGTGCAGCCACTGAATATGGCATTTATGTTACTAATGTTCCTGATTATTGCCTGGACGAAGTCTCAGACCATACAATGATGCTTATACTTGCTTGTGCCAGGAAACTTTATAGGATTCTACCTGAGGTTAAATCTGGTAAGTGGATTTCTAGTGCAGAGGGAATGCAGCTATTGCGACCACTGCATAGGTTACGGGGACAAACTCTGGGACTTATCGGCTTTGGTAGTATTGCTCGCACACTTGCCCTCAAATCAAAGGCTTTCGGCCTCAAGATTATCGCATTCGACCCCAATGTACCTCATACTATGTTTAAAGTGTTTGGAGTGGAAGCAGTAGAGCTTGATCGCTTGCTAAAAGAGGCAGATTTTATTTCTGTACATGCCGCTCTTACCACTGAGAATAAAAAATTGATAGGACTGGAACAATTCAAAAAGATGAAACCTACAACTCATCTTATCAACACCGCTCGTGGGGAGCTTATTGATGAGCAGGCGCTTTATACTGCTCTTTCACAGGGTCTAATAGCCGGGGCGGGCATTGATGTAACAGCAGTAGAGCCATGTAGCCCGGATAATCCCTTATTTCAATTGAATAACATTTTTATCACCGGGCATAGCGCTCACTATTCGGAAGAATCACAGATAGAATTATACCGACACCCCTGGGAAGAAGTTGCCAGGGTACTACATGGCGGATTGCCCCAAGCGCTGGTTAATCCTCAAGTAAAAGAAAATTTCCTCGCCAGGTGGGCTAAATAAAAGAGATTCACATCAGGAGAGAATCGAGGCGGTTCTTAGCATATCATCCTAGGATGATACTAAGTGGTTTTGCTTTCACCAATAGGTAAGGCGATTGATAAGGAAATAACACGCAATATATAATGTAAACAGTTGTGCTTAGGTATGATGGGATTTTCCGTCTGACTGGAATCGATTTTTTGTATAACTTTTAAATAACAAAAGAAGGGGGTTTAAAGATGGCAGTAGTAACAGAAAAGAGGATTACAGAGAGACTAAGGGATGAGATGCCGTTACATTTCAAACATTACCTGCCTTTAGGTAGACCTGAGGACAAGGATAAGAGGGGTGAAGAGGTCAGGGCTCTTTCTCCTTGGGTAAAGCTTTGCCTAGAGCGGGTTCGTTTGGTGACCGAGGCATATAAGGAGACTGAGGGCGAGCCAATGATCTTAAGGCGGGCAAAGGCACTGGCCAATATCCTGGATAACATGACGATATATATTCTGCCCCATGAGCGATTGGTGGGCAATTATGCCTCGGATACTGATGCTATGGTTCATTTCCCCGAGCTATCCTGGAGATGGCTGGACAAGGGTATTGAGAAGGAATATAGAGACCTATTGGATGACAAAGGGAGGGAGGAGCTACATCAGATACATAAGTATTGGCAAAATAAGGCATCACAGGGGATGGAGAGAAATCTGGTTCCCGATGAAGTAAAACCATACTGGTTCTGGACGAACCATGGGGTCTTTTATTGGCAACATGGTGGAAAACAGGGAGTGGCAAACTTCCAGAAGGTACTCCAGGTAGGGTTAAATGGAATAATAAGAGAATGTGAGCAGCGATTGAAACAGATAGACACAGATCCTAACATTTATCTCCATGCCAGGGAATACTTAGAACAAAAGCGCTTTCTTGAGGCAGCCATCATCACTCTACAAGCAGGTATCAGATGGGGGAAGAGGTTTAGCAATCTTGCCCGTGAGATGGCAGAAAGAGAAAACAATGAGGGTAGACGGAAAGAGTTAGAAGAAATTGCTAGAATCTGTGACTGGGTTCCAGGAAACCCAGCGAGGACATTCCCTGAGGCATTGCAGTCCTACTGGTTTATCCACCTTATTACCAGGGAACTAGAGCTGCAAACTAATGGTTCCGGGGAAAGGCTTGACCAGTTGCTTTACCCATTCTACAAAAAGGACAATAGTAACGGGACAATTACCAGGGATGAGGCTCAAGATCTTATAGAATTTCTCATCCTCAAGATAAATGAGTCAAATATACTAGCTCCAGCAGGATTTACTACCTCAGGTGGTAATCTAATTACCCAGCGACAGATAACCATTGGTGGCGTAACTAGTGATGGAGAAGATGCTACCAATGAGATGAGCTATATAATAATGGATGCCAAGATAGCTATGGGATTTGTTATACCCACGATAGAGTTCAGATATCACAACCAGACGCCGAAGCGATTGATAAATAAAGCTGCAGAACTACTGCGTAAAGTAGGCGGGGGACATATTGCTTTCTTTAATGATGGCTTCATGATCCCATATCTAGTTAATCTGGGGATACCGATAGAGGACGCTCGCAATTATGGGCTTGAGGGCTGTTTGAGATGGGGTATAGAAGGGAAGGCTATGGGTCACCGCAACATGGGTGGGACCGTAGTGCTACCACGATGCCTTGAATTAGCCCTACTTCAGGGAGTGGACAAAGTCACAAGCAAACAAGTAGGTGTGCGAACCGCTGACCCGTTAACTTTCACCTCCATTGAGGATGTCATGCAAGCATATCTTGAGCAAATAAGTTTCTTCACGCAGAAGTTAGTCGCTATTTATAATATCACTGATGTTGTGGATGAGGAACTTTGTCCTCAGCCTTTCCTGTCTTCTTTGCTGGATGGCTGTATCGAGCATGGTCAACATCATCGTAGATATCATTGGTTCCCCAAGACTATTATTCAGCCGGTAGGACATATTACTGTAGCCAATTCGCTGGCGGTTATAAAGAAGCTGGTTTTTGATGATAAGAGCATAACCATGGCAGAATTAATTGACGCAATTATGACCAACTGGGATGGGAAGGAGGACTTGCGTCAGAAGTGTCTCAATGTTCCCAAGTTTGGAAACGATGAGGATGAGGTTGACTCGTTAGCTAGAGACTCTATCATAAGGTCAACCGAGGTGATGCAAGGCTTCAAGAACATCTATGGAGGACATTTCCTATTAGACGGGACCAGCGGGTCGCGGTACTTTGACTACAGTGGACTTACCGGGGCAACCCCGGATGGGAGAAAAGACCGTGACTTGTTTAACGATGGCACTATTTCACCAGCTATTGGCACTGATAAGAAAGGACCAACTGCCGTACTAAAATCAGTAGGGAAAGTCGACTGTGTAAGATCATTCAATCATCTTCTCAATCAGAAGATTGCTCCTCAGCTTCTGGGTGAGGAGTTTTTAGACCTATTCGATGGTTATCTCAGGACATGGGCAGACCTGGGCATCCATCACATCCAGTTCAATGTGATAGATAAGCAAATATTGCTGGATGCACAACAGAATCCAGAAAAATATCCTCTACTGACTATCAGGGTAGCAGGTTATTGTGCCTATTGGATTGACCTGCAGAAAGAAGTTCAAGACCAGATACTCGATAGAACAGAGCAGGTCTTTGGCTAGTGGATAAATTCTGTTCTTCTCTATATTGTGTGATATGTTTAGTTTTAGTGGAAGGTAATTGGCATACTAAATAATATAAAGGTCGCTTTTATCGGCTTCATAAAAGCAACCTTTATAAATGGGCATTCACCAGCAATAGGAGTTTATTACAAATGGAGGAAAACGTTAAATTAACCCAGCGTGGCGTTTTACAACCTTACCGTGTTTTGGATTTAACTGATAATAAAGGTTACTTTTGTAGTAAGATACTTGCCGAACTGGGAGCTGATGTGATTAAGATTGAACCTCCAGGAGTTAACCTATCAATTGAAAAAGGACCATATTATCATGGTAAGTATGGACTGGAACGAAGCTTATTGTGGATGGCTTTTAATACCAGCAAGCGGTGTATAAGCTTGAACCTTGGTCTCACTCAAGGCCAAGAGATATTCAGGCAGTTAGTAAAAACCTCTCACTTTGTTATTGAATCACTTCCTCCAGGACACATGGATGATAAAGGATTAGGTTACAATGTTTTAAGCGAACTCAACCCACAAATCATCATGACCTCCATTACACCTTTTGGGCAGAGTGGTCCCTATAGGGACTATAATGATGGTGACCTTGTAGTCTCAGCGTTAAGCGGCTTTTCATACTTATCAGGCGATCAGGATCGGGCACCATTGAGATTCAGTGTAGAACAATCCTCAGTCCAGGCGGGATCTCAAGCAGCTATGGCTATACTAATAGCTCACCATTATCGCCAGTTGAGTGGGGAGGGGCAATATATTGATGTATCCATGCATGAGTGCATGGCTCTTTGCACTTGGGTGCAAAAACCGGAGTGGGCTTACTTGAAAAATATGTATCGCCGTCAAGGTGTACGTCAGTTTCGGTCCCATGCCTCCGCCCGTGTCATCTGGCCTTGCCGTGATGGCTATGTTGCTTGGCGAATATGGACTGGTGGAGAATCGCATTTCACCGAAGCTTTCATCAACTATATGAACAGTGAAGGAATGGGGCAGGAGTTAGCTGGAGTGAAATTCGGTATAAGTTATGATGAAGTTACACAGGAACTTATAGAGAACTGGGAAAGACCGATAGGAGAATTTATGCTAAGGCACACTAAATCGGAGTTGGTAGATGCAGCATTGAAATGGGGGTTTACATTATATCCCGTAAATACCCCCGAAGATTTACTTGATAACAATCAACTCAAGGCAAGAGACTACTGGGTAGAAGTAGAATATCCTGATTTTGGCGTTAGCGTTTCTTATCCTGGCGCACCATTCAAATCAACCGCGCCAATGTGGCAGATAAGCCATAATGCTCCACTTATTGGTGAACACAATAAGGAAATATATACTGAGTTGGGATTATCCCTCGAAAATATAGCTGAATTGATGCGCAATAATGTTATTTAATTTAAGAGGCTTGAATTTATGCAGGCATTAGAAGGAGTTAAAGTTCTTGATTTCTCCTGGATTGTAGCTGGACCAACAGCTACCAAGGTCATGGGTGATTATGGGGCAACAGTAATAAAGGTAGAGGGGACTACTAGACATGATGTAACTCGTACCGCCTACAGCGTTTGGGTTGGTGGTATACCAGGGATGAACCGCAGTGGATTATTTGCTTGGTATAATAGCAGCAAGTATGGAATCACTTTAAACCTAAATAATCCTAGCAGTAAAGAAGTAGCTCGTAGACTAGTAGATTGGTCGGATATTGTAGTAGAGAATTTCACTCCTGGCACTATGACAAGATGGGGGCTAGATTACAATTCTCTGAAACGTATAAAGCCTGACGTCATAATGATCAGTGCAAGCATGGAGGGACAGACTGGACCGAGAGCAACTCAGCCAGGCTTTGGCACCATGCTCCAAGCAGGAGCAGGTTTTACCAATTTCATTGGCTGGCCAGACCGTGGTCCGGTGGGATTATCCATCATGTATACTGACTTTGTAGCCCCATGGTTTATGGTTATAGCGGCGATGGTATCACTTGAGCATCGGCGTCAAAGCGGTGAAGGGCAATATATCGACCTGTCGCAAATGGAGGCGAGTATTCCATTCTTGTCTTCAGCAATTCTGAATTACGTAGCTAATGGACAAATTGAGACTGCTAGTGGCAATCGTTCCTCTGAGTATTGTCCTCATGGTGTTTATCGCTGTTGTGGGGAAGACAGGTGGTGCGCTATCGCTATATATAGCGATGAAGAATGGAGGGCTTTCTGTAGCGTTATGGGAGACTTACCTTGGGCAATTGATCCTAGGTTTTTCACATTACAGAATAGGAAGGAGAATGAGGACGAGTTGGATAAATTGATAGAGACGTGGACAGTAGGCCAGGAAGCGGAGGGAGTAATGCATAGACTCCAAGCGAAAGGAGTAGCTGCGGGTATAATAGAGAATGGCAACGATTGTCTGGAAGCAGACCCGCAGCTGAAACACCGCCATCATTTCTTAGAAGTAGACCATCCAGAGATGGGAGCACACCTCAGCGAAAGCTCCTCTTTTATTCTATCAAAGACACCGATCAATGTAAGGCGTTCTCCTTGCTTGGGGGAACACAACGAGTTTGTATGTACTCAGATTCTGAACATGTCTGATGAGGAGTTTATAAAAACGCTAGCTGAAGGAGCATTTGGTTAAATGTTAAGAGAACTAAGGATTTTATTACGTAGTGATAGTTCTTAGACTTCTTGATAATAGCCAAAGTGGATTTTAACTAAAGGGGGTGAATACGGAATGTGAAGTAGTGAATAATAATTAATAAACCACGTACCACCAAGGTGTTTTTGGTAAGAACATCGTGTTCTTGCAAGAAAAGGTCGAGTTTTTAAATTGAGAGGTGATAATTTGAGAAAAAAAGCTATAGCGAGTATTGTTTTAGTATTGCTCATGTTACCTGCATTGTTATTAGGATGTACTTCAAAGGAAACTCCTACTGTGCCACCCGCAAAGGAAACTCCTACTGTGCCACCCGCAAAGGAAACTCCTACTGTGCCGCCCACAAAGGAAACTCCTACTGATAAACTCATAAAAGGAAGAATGGCACATATTTATAGTACAGACCCTAATAAACAGTCAGATCAGGTATATTTCCTTATTGTAAAGGAGATGGTAGAGAAAAAGTTTCCTGGTCGAATTGAGCTGCAAATTATTCCCGGTGGTCAAATAACCCGCTCAACACAAGAATCGCTGAGTTATACTGCTCAGGGAACTATTGATTTATCGTATCAGGTTAACTCTGATGCTCAAAAGTGGGACTTCTCCATGCTCGCTTCTTACCTGCCTGGCTTCTTCAAGAACCTGTCTCATCAGTGGGATGTGACGACTACAATGGAGGACTTATGGTCGGATAGTATGGAGGAGTATGGTATCGTGTGTCGGTGGTTAGCTAATACCACAGATATGGAATCTTGGGAAGTAAAGCTGGACTCTGACCCCTCCTCACCAAAGGATCTTGCGGGTTTGAAAATAGAAGTGTCGGGAGGGATTAATGGAGTAGCAGCTAACCTACAGAGGGCAGTAGATATTAATCCTGTATGTATATCTATTGGTGACCTCATTCCAGGAATTCAGACAGGTCAGCTTGAAGGTGCCTTTTTTACTATAGCTCCGGCAGCAAGGCTAGGATTGATACCGGTTTGCACTCATCTAGTAAGGGCCCCGGCAGCCAGCTCTAATGCTTGGTGTGCTATAAATAAGAAATGGTGGGATAGCTTACCTGAGGATATCAGGACATATATGGATGAGGAGGTTCTGCCCACTGCTTACTTCTGGTCTACCGTAATGCGTGCAAGGCAGGTTTATTACATGGAGGACACATGGAGAGATGGTGGAGTTAAGATAGTAGATTGGCAACATAATGAGGAGCTTATAGAACTCTTTAAGCCAGCCATTGAAGCAGAGCTGGCAAAAATGGGACCAGAGGTTCAGAAAGTACGTGACCAGTTTCTTGATGACCCGGCTAATGCAGAGATTTACAAGATTCCTCCTGAGAAGGAGTATGGCTATATGAAGCCGGAGATAAGGCAAGGGATGGAGGAGATAATTGAGCGATTCTGCAAAGAAACCGGATATACCTACGCGGGTCCTGTTGAAGTAGAGCAGGGTACACCAATGTTTGATCTTACCAATCATAGAACAAATAAGACTTTCACCTACCCAGATATGTATCCCTGGAATTAGTAACTATGGTTTTTAGGTAGTGGAGGGCGTTTATCTATACGCCTTCCATTACCTAAAATAATAGAAAATCATGTTAAATAAGTTGGCAAGGGCAGAAAACAAGTTCAGTGCACTGGTAGAGCGTTTATTAGAAATATTGGCGGTGGCTGCAGGAGCAGGGATAATCATTTTCCTCACATGGGAGATTGTTAGCAGATATTTATTTGCCATATCTACTCCATGGCATGATGAGATTACTGCTGCTTGCGTCGCCTATATGGGGTTTTTATTATTGGGTCCGCTATGGAAACGGGACCAACATATCAGGATTGATGCATTATACCGACGATTCGAAGGGAAAAGACTATGGTGGATAGAGCTATTTTTCCAATTAGTGGGGATTTTCTTCTGCGCTTTGCTCGTATGGTGTGATATTCAATTAATCTCAGTTGAGTGGGGAGTATATTATCCTTCCACCCTAGCACAATGGCCGCTTTATTGGATTCATGTAGTTCTACACATAGGTATTTTTTGCTTCGTATTCTTTATAATTGAACGATTGGTGAAGCACTGCTTATCCTATAACAGGAGAATAGAACAATGATATTAGTTGGCATCGGTATTGCGCTTGTCGTAATTTGCTTCATCGTAGGTTCACCCATTTTCATTGCTTTTGGCGCTGGATCATCCATAATACTGCTATGGCATCTAGGTATCCCCGGGTCAGCTATTCCACGGTTAATGTTTGAATCTGTAAACAGCTACAGTCTGGCTGCTATACCTGCATTTATACTAGCAGGAAACTTAATGACATATGGGGGGACGTCAAGAGAACTAGTACGGTGGGTTAATACTCTGGTCGGGCATATCCCTGGTGGTTTGGGAATAACAGTAGTATTATCTTGTGCTGTCTTTGCCGCCTGCAGTGGCTCAGCTCTAGCTGCTGCTGGTGCAATTGGCATGATCATGATCCCCATGATGACAGAGCAGGGATATGATGAAGCCTTCAGCAATGGTCTGGTAGCTGGAGCAGCTACTTTGGGCCCTATTATCCCCCCTAGTGTAATTATGATCCTTTATGGGGCGTTAACCGAGACCAGCATACCGGCGCTTTTCTATGCTGGTGTATTTCCCGGAATACTCTATGCCTTAATTCTTATAGGATATGCATTAGTAATATCTCGTAGACATAAATATGGGATAGTACCAAAGTCGTCATGGGGAGAAAGGGGTAAGGCTACTATTAGAGCGATACCTGCTTTGCTCTTCCCTGTAATTATCCTTTTTGGCATATATGGTGGAATATGTACTGCTACTGAAATTGCGGCGATAGCAACCATATATTCTGTGTTAGTAGGTTTTCTAGCCTATCGACAATTGAATATGAAGCTTCTTTACCATAGCCTGAAGGAAACCGTTTTAGCTACAGGACGTATAATGCTAATAGTAGCAGCAGCGATGCTTTTTGGTCGAGTTCTTATCCTTCTTGGTGTAGGTGAAGCTATAAAGGGCGCTGTTTTCGGAATGGGTCTAAGCGTTACTGCCTTTCTCGCGTTGCTTGTGCTTATTATCCTTATCTTCGGCATGTTCATGGAGTTATTAGCGATGCTTTATATCCTCATTCCCCTTATCTGGCCCATATGTGGAGCTTTTGGGATCGATCCTGTATTTTTGGGGTTATTAGTGTGTATGGGTGCTTGTGTGGGATATATTACCCCTCCCTTTGGCAGTGTAGTATTCACTGTCAGTTCCTTTACTGGTATGAGGGCAGATTCTATCTTTCGACATACTATTATCCCGGCAATCCTAGAAGCAGTTACCGTCTATATAGTCCTATTTGTGCCATCAATCGCAACATGGCTTCCTGGCAAGATATTCGGATAAAATAATAAGTTATCCTATATAAACAGGACAGACGCAGTGTAAATCTGTAAAGAAGGTGTAAGATGAGTCAAAGTAATACATCAAGTTTAGGAGTAACTCTGGCTGGGGTGAGGCTGGCTTCCCCTCTTGGTGTAGGGGCAGTAGGTTTACCCAATATTGAATTGCGCCATTTAACACCGGAGAGGCATACTGATCTCCTGCTTGAGCACGCTCAGGCGGGAGCTGGTTTTATATGCCTGCCCCTGGCTACCCACGTTCCCGATGAGATGTTGGCTGAGTTGGAAAAAAAGGCCCGATCGTTTAATTATTCATGGGAACCAGCACAGCCGGCATACATGAAGATTGAGGAGCAAGGACTAGAGGGATTATATCTTTTTGGTTCCCCAAGAACTCCACCTAAAAGGGTAGCCAGGAGGTTTAATCGGGAAGTGGCTAAAATGATTGAAATATTAAAGCAAAACAAACCTCCAGGTGTTCCTCTTGTCGCCAATATTTCTGGTTTGGGTGCCTTTAGTGAGACATTCAGTATTACTGCCGAAGCATGTGAGGATGCTGGGGTGGACCTCATTGAGTTGAACCTCTCATGTCCGATGGCTGTATCATTAGAGGAAGCTCCGGAGTGTTATTTTAAGCAGGATTTCCCCTTGATACTGGCGGGATTTCTGCTTGGTGACCAGCCTGAGTTAGTAGGAAGAATAACCAAAAGGGTGACTGAAGCAGTAAACATTCCTGTAGGAGTTAAGCTTAGCCCTGAGACTGGATTCCCCCGCATTATAGAGGTAGCTAGAAAAGCTAAGGAGGCAGGAGCGAAGTTTATTAATTGCGGCAATATGGGAATGACGATTGCCCCACCCGATATCTATCGTAGGGGCAAGCCTAAATGGCTTATTGCAGACGGCAATCCCTTTGTCCCCGCGGGAGGTAGTTGGCTGAGACCGATTATATATAAGCAAATAGCAGCAATTAGTAAATTCGTACCGGGCATTGATCTTATTGCAACAGGCGGACTTACAAGTCCGCAGCACATTGTTGAGGCAATGATGTTAGGAGCAAAGGCAACAGAAATGGTAACTGGGGTGCTTTACCACGGTAGGGATTTAATTAGGAAGAGTAACGAGTTCCTTTTACGCTATATGAAAGAGCAAGGATATGGTTCAGTAGAGGAGTTCATCGGGTTAGGCTTGGAATATGTAAAGTCCGGTGACAAAATAAAAGTTGATTCAGGTAAGATGGTGGCTGAGGTCGACCAGGAGAAGTGTGTTGGGTGTGGGATCTGCACAGATAGTATTTGTTTAGCCTCATATATGGATGAAGGATTTGCCAGGATAAAGGTAGATGATTGTCTGGGCTGTGGAATGTGTGTAGCTATTTGCCCCGAGGGGGCTATAAGCTTGAAGGTGAGAGAGTAGTAACAGGCTAAGATTGAAGATTGTATCTAATGAAACTGCGTGTGTAAGCTGTTTGCTTTGTCAGATGGCTTGCTCCTACAAATTCACCCAGACTTTCCTCCCTTCGCAAGCTATGATCGCTATTGATGAGAGCGATACAGGAGTCTATAAGATTACATTCCGTGATGGCTGCGATGGTTGCGGTTTCTGTGTCGGATATTGCGTTTATGGTGCTCTGAATATA
>JAXHSX010000081.1:0-7128 GCA_034190625.1 Chloroflexota bacterium | reverse complement strand
GGACTTTGGCGCAGGGATGTTTGCTGCTTTGGGAACTGTATTAGCTTTGTATTATCGTCAAATAACTGGCAAAGGGCAGATAGTGGATGCAGCTTTGCTAGATACGGCAGTTTCCTTTATGACTGCTTATGCAGCACCCGCTGAATACAAGGTTACGGGCTACGTGCGCGAACAATTCGGTAATAGCGGAACTTATAACTTTGCTGGACTATTTCGAACTAAGGATGGTTGGATATTCATTAATGTGATCGGTAATCCTTTGTGGAGAAGGTTTACCAGGCTAATAGGTAGGGAAGATATGGTTGATGATCTCAAATTCAAGGATGATATGACTCGCTTCCGAAATCGCCACCTTATCGATGCTATAACAAACCAATGGACAATGGACAGAACAACAGCAGAGGCACTGCATCTGTTAGAAGAAGCACGACTGCCCTGCGGCAGGGTAAATAATGTTGCCGAGATGCTAGACGATCCCCAAATAAAAGCCAGAGACCTGGTAGTGAATATGGAATACCCTAACATTGGAGAGATTCCGGTATCCTCTGCAGTGCCCAAGTTGAGTAAAACACCAGGGAAGGTGGAGACTCGTGCTCCTGAAATTGGGGAGCACAATGAGGAGATCTACTGTGGTCTATTGAGGCTTAGCTCGGAAGAATTGTCACAGCTTAAGGAGCATGGAGTCATTTAGCTCGTGCATAATCATTCTCAAGTGTCATGAGAAGGAGTTTCGTTTAAGAACATTTACAACGTTGTCTGCTAGAAGCGATACGAGCGTAGTTTGGCAAGATGAACAGTGTTGCTGAAGTGTTTGAGTATACCAAGGCAGTATAATTCATTACCTAGCTGTTTTTACGCATTGGAGCTACTGACTTTATTTCATTGACATTTGCCACGTTACAGGGTAAGATAACCGCTTGGTTAGTTAGATGAAGATCGCTATAAGTGGCAAAGGAGGAGTAGGTAAAACAATGTTAGCCTCTCTTCTTTCCACTTTATTTAGTGAAGCTGGTTACTCTGTCCTAGCAATAGATGCCGATCCAAATGCTACCCTGGCAGATGCTCTTGGCTTTCCCCATCCTGAAAGGATAACTCCTATATCTGACATGACAGACTTAATAGAGGAAAGGACAGGAGCACGTCCCGGCGAGGCAGCGCCTTACTTTAAGTTAAACCCCAAGGTTAATGATATACCGGAAAGGTATTGGGTGGAGCATAACGGAATTAAATTAATGGTAATGGGGCGGTTAAAAAAGGGCGGCAGCGGTTGTTATTGCCCCGAAAATGCCTTGCTAGAAGCTTTAGTTGCCCATTTACTCCTGCGGAGGGATGAAGTGATTATCATGGATATGGAGGCTGGGGTGGAGCATCTGGGACGGGCAACAGCGAAGGCAGTAGATGAGATGATAGTGGTAGTGGAGCCAGGTAGAGGAAGCATTGAAGCAGCTTATAGGATAAGAGAACTGGCAAAAGATATTGGTCTAGAAGACATCAAATTGGTGGCTAACAAGATCCGAAGCGAGCAGGACAGAAATTTTCTCACCTCCGCTATGCCAGATTTCGAATTCCTCGGCTTTATTCCTTACGATTCAGCAATAATCGAAGCTGATATGGGCAATCTTCCTATCGCCAAATCAAGCCCAGAAGTTTTGAGCCAAGCAAAGGATGTTGCTGCGCGACTTAGTAAACTCAATATTGATACGGCAAGTACTCTCAGTCAGTAATTTAATAAATTAAAAAAGGAGGTACTATATGGTTTACGACGCAGTAAAAATGAAGGACTGGCAGATTTCGGAAGCGGCCGAAGCGAATATGCCAGGTCACGAGGAGTGGAGGGAAAAACTCAAATTACAAAAGGATGAGGTCATTCCCTACGGGAGATTATGCAAGCTTGATTTCATGAAGATTATCGAGCGCCTCAAGGATAAGCCAGACGGCAAGTATATTGAGGTAACTGCTATTACTCCCACACCGTTGGGTGAAGGGAAAAGCACCACTTCGTGTGGGCTTATGGAGGGACTAGGCAAACGAGGTAAAAATGTAGGCGGCGCCCTCCGACAGCCCTCAGGCGGTCCAACCATGAATGTCAAGGGAACTGCCGCTGGTGGAGGCAATGCGCTGCTCATCCCCATGACCGAATTCTCCATGGGGCTCACCGGCGACATCAACGATATTATGAATGCTCACAACCTGGCCATGGTGGCTCTTACTGCCAGAATGCAGCACGAGCGCAATTACGACGATGATGAATTAGCCAAGCGCAGTAAGATGCGCCGACTGGATGTTGATCCCACCAGAGTGGAGATGGGCTGGATCATAGACTTCTGCGCTCAAAGCCTCAGAAATATTGTGATAGGTCTCGGCGGCCATATGGATGGTTTCACCATGCAGTCCAAATTCGGCATAGCAGTGGGCTCCGAGCTCATGGCTATGCTTTCCATCGTCACAGACCTGGCAGATCTGCGCCAGAGAATGGATAAAATCACCGTAGCTTTTGATAAGAAAGGCAACCTCGTTACCACGGGTGACCTCGAGGTAGGAGGCGCGATGACCGCATGGATGCGTAATACCATCAACCCCACACTAATGTGCACGGTAGAATATCAGCCATGCATGGTACACGCTGGTCCATTTGCCAACATCGCTGTGGGACAATCCTCAATCATCGCTGACCGCATAGGTCTGAAGATGTTTGATTACCATGTTACCGAAAGCGGATTCGCCGCGGACATAGGATTCGAGAAGTTCTGGAACGTAAAATGCCGCTTCAGCGGTCTCAAACCACACGTATCAGTGCTCACTACCACCATCAGAGCATTAAAGATGCACGGCGGCGGACCTAAAGTGGTGGCTGGGCTACCTCTCCCCGAGTCCTATATCAAAGAGGATTTAGGACTAGTAGAGAAAGGACTGCCTAATATGCTGCACCACATTAATACCATCAGGGAATCCGGCATCAACCCTGTAGTATGCATTAATGCCTTCCATACTGATACCAAGGATGAGATAGCTATGGTTCGCAAGGCGGCTGAAGCTGCCGGGGCACGCTGTGCCTTATCCACGCACTGGGCTGACGGCGGTGACGGTGCTTTGGAGCTTGCCGATACGGTGATAGAAGCCTGCGAAGATGAAAACAACTTCAAATTCCTGTACCCTATAGAAATGAAGCTGCGCGAACGCGTTGAGAAAATCGCTAAATTAGTCTATGGAGCCGATGGCGTGTCATGGACATCCGATGCTGAGGCCAAGGCCAAGATGCTAGAGAATGACCCTAAATATGACGATTACGCCACCATGATGGTGAAGACTCATCTGAGTCTGACACATGACCCCACACTCAAGGGCGTTCCCAAGGGATGGACCTTGCCTATTCGCGATATACTGATCTATTCTGGAGCCAAATTCCTCTGTCCCTGTGCCGGTACCATCAGTCTAATGCCAGGGACAAGCTCCAATCCGGCCTTCAGAAGAGTAGATATCGATACAAAGACAGGAGAAGTACAGGGGCTATTCTAAAAGCATCAGGTTATAGTATCTTGCGAAAATAACTGCATTATGTCATTGTGAGAAGCGTAGCGGTTGCGAGGCGAAACCGAAGCAAACTCGGAGCGAGATTCCTCGCTCATATTCGGAGCAGGCTCTGCAATCTCAAAACAGATATGGAATAATTGCTTCGCTTCACTCGCAATGACAAGAGGAGTAGCTGTTAATTTGTTGGTAAAAACGAAGAGCGTTTGTTTAACCATCGACGGCAGAGAAGTAAAAGCTGCACAGGACGACAAGGTGCTATGGGCAGCTTTAGATAACGATATCTATATCCCTAACCTTTGCGCCATACGGGAGGCCTCAGCACCCTTTGCTTCTTGCCGCCTCTGCTTTGTCGAGATAGAAGGAAGGAAAACACCGGTTACTGCCTGCACTGAGCTAGTCAAAGAAGGTATGGTGGTTAATACTAAAGGAGAAAAAGCGTTGAGGCTGGCACGAACTGCCCTTGAGCTAATTTTAGCTAGCCATCCTGTAGACTGCGCGCACTGTTCCAAAAGTGGCTCTTGTGAGCTTCAGAGGATTGCCAAATACCTAGGCGTAAAGCTCAACACAAAGAGATTCAGTAAAATCCTGCCTGATCTACCTATAGATTCCAGTAGTCCCTTATTTATTTACGATCCTAATAAGTGTGTCCTCTGTGGCAAATGCGTTTGGGTATGTCAGGAAAAGTTGAGCATACGAAAGATTGGTTTCGCCTACCGCGGATTCCATAGGATGGTCACCACTTTGGGAGATGAACCCATGGCCAAATCCGGTTGTCAATACTGTCGGGAGTGTGTTACCATTTGCCCTGTTGGCGCTTTAGTATTCAAGGAAGATAATTGACATATTTTTCTATTTGCATTATAATCTCCCGATTTTTAAAAGTAACTTAAGCAACGATATGAAAGGATGAGGATATGATTATAATAGGTGAGAATATACATGTTATAGCCAGGGCAGTTTCTGTAGCAATACGGGAGAGGGATGCCAAGGTGATCCAGGAGCTAGCCAAAGCTCAAATCGAGGCTGGTACCGACTATATCGACTTGAATGTCGGCCCCATGAGAAAAGATCCCGAAGAGAATATGCAATGGCTAGTCAATACAGTTCAGGAAGTTACCGACTTACCTTTATCTATAGATACTATGAATCCTGTGGCTATGGAAGCAGGTTTAAAAGTTTACAAGACACGGCCTTTGCTCAACTCTGCCTCAGGTAAGACTGACTCCAAAGAACAGATGCTTCCTTTAGCCCAAAAATATAACTGTGATGTGGTTATCTCAGTTATAACAGATAAGGGGATGCCACCGGATGTTGAATCGAAGGTGGACAGCATTATGGATACGGTTGCCTACGCCAACGAGCTTGGCATACCTAATGAGGATATATGGGTTGATCCTATAATTCTTCCCGTGAGCACCGCTGGAGAGGGGCAAAGATTCGCTGTATCAAATTTGGAATTCATGGCATTGCTTCAGGACGTTTTGCCCGGAGTTAAGTCCACAGTAGGGCTATCTAATATATCTAATGGTGTGCCGGAGGAACTCAGGCCAATCCTTAACCGCACCTACCTGTTGATGCTGGAGAGGAATGGACTTTATTCCGCTATTGCTGACCCGTTGGATGATGAGATCATGGGCTTGGTCAGAGGGAAAATGCCAGAAATCGTCGACCTAATATATAAGACTATGGATGGAGAAGATATAAACCTTTCCTCTTTATCACAAAAAGAGGTTGATTATGTAAACACAGTCAAGGTTCTTATGGGGGAGACCCTTTATTCCGATGCTTGGCTCGAAAGTTAAGGAGGCAAATATGGAATATAAAGCACCTGTTGAATCGTATTCTGGAATAGTCAGGGAAGAAATCATCGGCAAGGGAGAGAAAGCCTTAAAGATAGGCGGGGAGAATATCCTTCCCTTCCACTTATTTGATGAAGGCTCAAATCCTAATCCAGCAAAATTTGCTCTAGAAATCATCGACATGGAGCCTGAAGGATGGGCGAAGCATTTGCTTGAACCATTCAAAGATGTGATATCCGATCCAGTGAAATGGGCTAAGAAATGTGAAGATTTCGGTGCGGATGCAGTGTTTCTTCGTCTCGTAAGCACTGATCCCGCGGTGAAAGATAGCCCTGCAGACAAAGCAGCAGCATTGACAAAACAGGTGGCGGAAGCAATAACTATCCCTTTGATTGTTTATGGCTCAGGGGACGACAAGAAAGACGCCGAGGTTCTTCCCAAGGTTGCCGAGGCATGTGATGGAATGAACCTCCTTATAGGCCCAGTTCAAAAGGAAAACTACGAAGTTGTAGGTAAGGCACTTTCGGACCACGGCCATAAAGCTAGCGCCTTAAGCCCTCTCGACATCAACTTGCTCAAAGAGCTAAATGTGAAACTTTCCAAGCTCTTCCCCATAGATAATATCGTAATCGATCCTGAATCCGCAGCATTAGGCTACGGCATGGAATACAGTTTCTCTTTAATGGAAAGAGTGAAGCAACTGGGTGTTATCACCAAGGATAGTATGACACAGCTGCCTATAATCGCTGACCTGGGGGCAGAGTGCTGGAAGACCAAACAAGCTATGGAAAGCAAGGAACAAGGACTATTATGGGAGGGGATGACAGCTCTATCTCTTCTCTTGGCTGGAGCGAATATCATTGTCTTGAGACATCCCGAGACATTGAAATTGATAAAGGAAACGATGGAGGTGAATTAAAATGGCACAAGTAGTAGAGAAAAAACTCTCTAAGAAACTGGAAGAAATCCATGAGCGCATAAAAGCGGAGATCCCCTGGGAGCCGGTAGGCCCTACACCAATGCCTGAGGTCGCTGACCTCAGACAGTGGGATATGAGGCTGATGAAAACATACGCGCCTTTCTACGCACCATTTTGTGATTTGTGTTGCTTCTGTACGTACGGTAAGTGTGACCTCACCGAGGGCAGAAGAGGCGCCTGTGGTATTGATATAGCCACACAACAGGCAAGGTTCATACTTTTGGCTTGTTTAATCGGATGCTCCGCTCATGCCGCTCACGGCGGACACATTCTGGAATTTTTGATAGAGAGGCACGGTGCCGATAAGAAGATAGAACTGGGTTCGTCCATCGAAATTGAAGCGCCGAATATAAGGACAGTTACTGGTTTGAAACCAGAGACCCTGGGAGATCTCCAAATAGCTCTGGAGTATGTCTTCAAGGAGATTGCCCATTGCCTTGATGCTTGCCACACTGGACAAGAAGGAAGCGCTCTGGACTATGAATCCAAAGCTCTTCACGTTAGCATGCTGGATCACGTGGGGATGGAAATTGCCGATATCGCTCAGATCGTCGGTTTCGATTACCCTACTTCCGTTGCGGATACGCCCTTAGTTGACATGGGCTGGGGAGCAATAGATAAAAGTAAGCCCGTAGTCTTGGTATCGGGACACAATCCGGCTACCTCGACGGTGGTAATTGATTATCTCAGGGAACACATAAGGGAAACTTATTTGAGGAAGATGAAGAAATATGGGGATTTTGGCATGAAGATGTATTGTATTATGTTGGTGGTACAGGATATGATAAAATAACTTTAATTATCGATGAAAGTCATACT